>NZ_QXIU01000129.1 GCF_003570935.1 Candidatus Cryosericum odellii | reverse complement strand
ACTGACCACCGGATTGGTTTGTCTCTGTACAACCTGCCTCTCATCATGGAGGGAAACCTCGATCCAGTAGTCGACGCTCTTCACCGGGCTTCCCGGGAGAGAACGCTTGAGACGCCCATTCTGCAGGGCAACGACGACGATTGACTCTGCGAGAAGTAATTGCGCAAGCTGAGCAGCGTGCGCAGCTCTTGTCGCAGAAACACGGTGAACTGCAGTATGTTGTTGCGGCAAGCAGAGGATGGAGTCGTTCAGATCTGCTCATTCGGCTGGATCTACCTGCTGATACCGACATACAGGTATTTGTGGAGCAAGCTGCCCAACAACTGGCCGATGGATACCCTGCCGAGTACCTCACCGGCTATGCTGCTTTCTGTGACATTGTCGTGCGAGTGCGGGAGGGCGTTCTCGTGCCTCGCCCGGAGACAGAAAGCCTGGTGCAGATGGCCGGGGACTTCATTATTGAGCAGGATCGTCCCCATGCCATCGCATTGGACCTTTGCTCCGGTTCAGGGGCCATCGCTCTGGCATTGGCTGCCAGACTGCCACAGGTAGCGGTTGTGGGATTGGAGCTCGATTCCATATCTGTATCATGTTCTCGCGAATCCGCCCTGGACGCGAGTTTGTCAGAGCGGGTCAGGTTTGTCCAGGGCAACGTGCTGGCAGCGTGGGGTCTTGCCCTCGCCGATTTCCGCAGTCGCACTGATGTCATTGTCAGTAATCCTCCTTATGTGCGTGAGCAGCGTCTGTTCTCGGCGCACGCGTCTTCGCCCAGAGAACCAGTCCAGGCACTCTATGGCGGCACGTCAGGCATGGTTTTCTACAAACGGATCATTGCACAAGCTTGTGACTGGTTACGACCCGGTGGCCTGCTGCTGCTGGAGATTGACGATGGATTGGAAGAGGGTATACTCAACCTGTTTGAGCGGTATGGACTGCAGGGCGGATGCTGGTCGCCTGACCTTAGAGGGCTGTCGCGCTACGCGGAGGCACGTCGAGCAGAATGAACACGTTCAGCTATATCTTGCGTGATCTTGCGGTTTTTGCCGTTGCGTACCTCGTCGGTTCTGTGCCGTTCAGCTACATCTTCGCTAAAATGATCAAGGGCGTGGACATCACGAAGGTGGGCAGCAGAAACATGGGAGCTACAAATGTGTTGCGCACCGCAGGTCCTCTTCCTGCTGCGTTTGCTTTTGCTGGCGACTTTCTGAAGGCAGTGCTCCTTCTGCTCGTGCTGATAAGGTTCTTTCCGGCCATATCGCGGGAAACATTGCTTGTGGCGGCTGTTGTCGTGGTTCTGGGTCACGATTTCTCCGTTCTTGCTGGGTTCAAGGGAGGAAAGGGTGTTGCTACGACATTCGGAGTTGTGTTTGTGCTGAGCTGGCCCGTCGCTCTTGTGGAGTCAGGCATCTGGCTTGTCGTGATGGTGCTCCGCAATACCGTTTCTCTTGCATCAGTGGCCGTGTTTGCCACCCTTCCAGTTGCAGCGCTTCTTCTGAGACAGCCGCCGAAACTTGTTCTGATTTATACCCTGCTTGCTGTGCTCGGCATTGTTCGGCATGTTGCAAACATCCGTCGGTTGAGGGCTGGGGAAGAACCCAAACTCGAATGGTCCTATTTTCGGAGGCGGTAGATATCTCTGCCTGAGAGTGTCCTATTGGACACCTGCTCAGACGCCGATTTTCTGCGGCTATCCGAGCGTATTGCTTCGGGGGCCGTTGCAGTGTTCCCGACGGACACCGTCTATGGCATTGGTTGCAGCGCGGCATGTGCGTCTTCGGTTACCAGAGTGTTCGCAGTAAAGCATCGCGATGCCGCCAAGCCGTTGCCCGTTTTTGTACTCGATATCGCTCGTGTCCTGCCGTGGGTCGAGCCTGCGGCACGTGTCATGGCCCAGCGTCTTGCCAGCGTATTCTGGCCTGGGGCGCTTACCATCGTCGTCGACGTTGCGGGGAGTGGTCTCCACACACAGCCCCTGCCGCACCCAGAAGCGTCCAGCATCGGTTTCCGGGTACCCCGCCACACTGGACTCCTTCGCTTGCTTGCCGGCGGCATCCTGATGGCGCAGACAAGTCTGAATGAGAGCGGTGAGAGTGTCATTGAGAGCCTGGACGCGCCTGGAGCTGCCGGGTTGCTGGAGCGAGCGGACCTGGTCCTGGACAGCCGACAGCGGCCGGAAGGCCGGCCATCGACGGTTGTCAGATTGACAGCGGGGTCATGGTCCATCCTGCGCGAGGGCAGTATTTCTTGTGCTGACGTGGCTGCGGTGCTTGTGGGAGAGGTTCCGTGAGACGTGACATTGCTATAGACGGACCTTCTGGATCCGGCAAGACATCGGTGGGACTGGGTGTGGCCGCTGAGCTCGGTCTCATGCTCGTCGACTCTGGGTTATTGTACAGGGTGTTCACCGCTGCATATGCCGAGCAGTATCCATCTGACCGTTGTCTGCGGAGTGATCGCCTGTTGGATATCCTCGAGCGTTGTATAAGCTACGAGCCCGGCGGTACGGTTCTGTTTGGCGGGCGCGTTCTTCAGTTGTCCCTCCGCGACCCGAGAGTAGACAGCCTCGTGTCGCCTGTCAGTGCGGTGCCACAGGTGCGGACAGCCGTGAACAGGGAGTTGCGACGCATCGCCTTGCTCCAGGATGTTGTCATGGTTGGCCGGGACATAGGAACGACGGTTCTTCCCAAGGCTCTTCTGAAGGTGTTCATTACTGCGGACCCGGATGTTCGCGCCAGGCGGCGAGTTGCCCAGCTTGAGCGTCAGGGTAGCCTGGTCGACTACGGAGCCGTGCTGGCCAACATCAAGGAACGTGATGCGATAGACTCGTCCCGAAAAGACTCGCCTCTTCGATGCACAGAGGAGCACGTCAAGCTGGACAACTCTGCTGACGGCTCCGATGGAGTCGTGCAGGCGATCCTGGCCGAGTACCGCAGGAGGCTTGAGCATGCTGTATGAGCTGGTTGTTCCGATAGGCAGGCTCTGGTTCAGGACTTTCTTTAAACTCCACGTCATCGGACTTGAGAATGTACCGAGGCATGGACCAGGACTTATCTGCGGCAACCATTGCAGCTATCTGGATCCCATGCTTGCCGCCTTCGCGCTTCCGCGCAAGGTCTACAGTCTGTCACGCAAGGAGATCTACCAGCAGCCGCTGCTGAGGCCATTCATACGCCGTCTGGGTGGTGTGCGTATCGACAGGGAGTCTCTGGCCGATAAGTGTGCCCTCCAGGCAGTGCTGGCAATCATGGACCATGGTGACCTGTGCATGATCTACCCCGAAGGAACGCGGTCACCAGACGGATGTCTGCAGAACCCTCACAACGGGGCGGCTTTTCTGGCAGTGAAGTCGGGAGCACCGGTGGTCCCTATGGCCATCATCGGCTCATATGAGTGCTGGCCGAGGCAGAGGAGAGTC
>NZ_QXIU01000128.1 GCF_003570935.1 Candidatus Cryosericum odellii | reverse complement strand
TCCCACCATCCCGACCAGCAATTATCCAAACCGGAGGGGTACAAATATGATCGAGGAGTTCATTCAGAGCTTGCAGCAGGCTGAGGTCGAGGCGAAAGGCGTCATCAAGGTCGCAAGAGAGAAAGTTCAGACTATTCAGCGTGATGCCGAGTCTTCTCTCGCCGCGGTCAGAGCCTCCGCAGAATTGTCGCTGCAGCGGCGACTCGACACAATTGATCAGGAAACGAACCAGCACATGAAACTTGCTGAGGATCAGCTTCGCCAGGATCTCGAAGAACAACTTGAGAACCTCGATCGCCGGGCGCAGGATCGTAGATCTATGGCTCTGGATTTGCTTCTGTCAAAACTCACCGCTCGCTAGAATGGCGATCGACAAAGTACGAGAGTTTGCTCTTGCCTTTCCACACAACAGGGAAGACCAGGTTCTGTCTTGCTTGTTCGGCGCGGGAATGGTACACCTGACTTCTTATACCCCATCAGATGATTCCCAAGTTGATACAACTGCCCTGTCTTCGCTGGACATCTGCCGTCCGGAGAGGGAACAGTCGTTGAGCCATACTGCCGAGGAGTTGGAGCTTGCGAGTGCGACGCTTTCGTTCTTCGCCGAAGTAGACCCCGTGACCAAGGGACTCGTTCAGAGTTTCTTCCCGGACGAAGTGTATGTCAGTGCCGCTGGCATGAGAACAACCGCTTCGATGGCTTCAAGTAATGGCTATGCAGACATGATGCGCAGCGTGCTTGCACTGAAAGTCCAGCTGGCGGAACAGCGTCATCGTGTTGACCAGCTTGAGCAGGAAAGGGCGACGATCCTGCCGTGGTCGTCGCTGCCAGTGGATTTTGGCGAGGTTGCCAGGTGGCAGCGGATTGCGCTTATTGCAGGTACCATATCGTCGTTGGATATGGTGCGAGCTCTCAAGCGTCTCTTGGATCATGGCACTTCCGTTGCAGTTGATATGGCTTCTGCGACGAAAAACAAGAGTAACGTGGTCGTTGCGTGCCTGCGTGCCCAGACCGATGACGTTCGCGCGGTGCTGATGTCGCAGGGTTTTGTCGAGCAGGACTTGTCGCATACCAATGGTACTGTGGCGACTCTGATCGACCGTATGACGGAAGAGCTTCGTGCAGTACATGAGAAGATCGCGGCACTCCAGCTTGAGATTGCCTCATTCATCGCTCACAAACAGGAGATCGTTGTATATCGCGAGTATCTCAAGAATGAACGGACACGTCTGGAGGCTTCGCACGATATCACCCGGACCGAGCGCTGCAGCGTGGTCACCGGCTATGTTCGAGAAGTCGAGGTGGAGTCTCTGGAGCAGTTGTGCGCAGGTTTCGGCGGCATCGTCTGTATGACTGGAGACACGACGGCGGGTGACGACACTCCCGTTTCCATCACCAACAACAAATGGATTAAGCCGCTGGAGATCCTGATCAACATGTTTGGATTTCCGGTCTACTCTTCGTTTGACCCGACGGTCTTTCTGGCCATCCCGTTTCTTCTTTTCTTCGGTCTTTGTCTGGGGGATGTCCTCTACGGAGCCATCCAGATCGGGATCTGTTCCTACTTCATGCATAAGTACAGGCAGTCGAGAGGCGTCCACAACTTCATGATGGTCTTCGTATATGGCGGCGTGGCGGCGATGGTTGCTGGCGCACTTACCGGAAGCTGGGGTGGAGACCTCATCTCGGCAACCTACCTCGGGGCAGGGAACCCAATTGTGCGGTTCGTGTCTGCGCTCACCGTTATCAACCCCTTGCAAGCAGCATTTCAGTTCCTGGTGATTGTGTGGATCATCGGTGCCGCCAATCAGCTCTATGGAGTGTGCCTGGCAATCTTCAAGGCAGCGCGGCGACATGACCGTGCCACGATCATCTACGATTGCGTGGGGTGGCTGCTGTTCCTGCCCGCAATCTCCGCGTTGCTGTTCATAGGAACGAAATGGGGAGGTACGTTCAGGGTCGGATACCTTGTCGCGCTTGTCATTGGCCTGGTGCTCCTTCTGCTGGGCGGTGCACGCCAGAGCAAGGGTGGAGCCAAGGTGCTCACCGCGATCGTGAACCTGTACGGTATCCAGAGTTCCTACGGTGTTGGCTCCTTCGTTGGAGATGTGCTGTCGTACTCGCGGCTTCTGGCGCTTGGGCTCACAACGGCCATCCTTGCCTCCGCGTTCAACATGATCGCGGCCCTTATCAAGATGCCTGCCGCGGGCTTCGTCGTGAACCTGCTAGTGCGGGTTGTGCTGGGCGGGACAGTCCTGCTCTTTGGACACATGCTGAACTACTTCATGGGAACCATGGGGGCGTTCATTCATTCTGCGCGTCTCACTTTGCTCGAGTTTTTTGGACGGTTTTACGAGGGGGGCGCGCCTCGGTTCCGTCGTTTCGGGTTCTGGTCAGAGATTGTTAAGGTTGTTGACGTAACGACTGTCAGAGAGAAATAGGAGGTACATTATGGGGATGGAAGGATTGTGGGGAGTTCTCGTCGGAGCTCTTGTGACGACACTCAGTGCTGTTGGGGCGGTTTTCGCCTTCAAGCTCTCGAATACACCGATGACGTCACTGGGTTCACTGTGGACATTCATGGGAGCAGTCATGGTCATCACTCTTGGTGGTCTCGGGTCTGCCCATGGAATTCGTGTCAGTGGGTCTCAGGCAGCAGGAGTACTCTCGGAGAAGCCAGAGCTTTTCGGCAAGATGTTTGTTATGATGGCTCTTCCGGGCACACAAGGATTCTACAGCTTCGTGTGTGGCATCATGATGATCGTTCTATCGGGAGTTCTCAACAAGGGAGCGGCAGTCTCCAACGCGAAGGGACTTGCGTTCTTGGCAGTCGGGGTCGGTGTCGGCTTGGTAGAGTGGTGGTCAGCTATCCTCCAAGGACAGGCCTCAGCGGCGGCGGAGAGCCTCACTGGGCGTCAGCCAAGCAGCTCCGGTCAGGCAATCCTCATACCTGCTCTCGTCGAGACGTACGCTGTCATCGCTCTGGTCTCGGGTATCCTGCTCATTCTCTGGATCTCTCAGGCAGTCTTCTAGGACGTTTTGCACATGGGAACCGAGGAACTCAGAGCTGCGGTTCTCCAGGAGGCGACTGCGGAGGCGACCGCCCTCATCGAGGCTGCCACTATTCAGGCTTCGCAACTTGTCGATAGTCAGAGGCGACAGCTGGAGGAACATTCCAATGCCCAGGTAGCGGAGCATCGCGCTATCCAAGATCGTGAGATTGCGACGAAAACAGCTGCGCTGAAGATCGAGCTGAGAAATGCCATCCTCAAGCGCAAACAGGAACTGCTTGAAGGACTCTACCAGGAGCTCGAACAGAAAGTCAGGGACGATGATGTCCTCTATCATGCGTATCTTGAGCGAGCGGTGAAACAGATCGGACAAGAAATGCCAGTCTCCATTGAGTGCCGAAGTCAAGACGAGCCCATCATCAGAGCATTGTTGCCCAAACGTGGAAAGTGGAAGGGTGTACGTATCGATGCGATGCTCGCCGACAACAATGGAGGCTTCATTGTCCACTTTGCCGAGGCGGAGCTCGACTTGACCCTGTCGGCGGCGTCCACTGCCCTCCGGGAGGTCACGCTCGTTGAGGCCGCACAAGTGCTGTTTGGCGACAAGAGATGATTGCTCCGCTCATCCCACATCAGGCCGATTCGAGCGACTACGCGTACGCCTCGGGCTCGTTTTCTGTCAGGCGAGGGTTACTCCTTCCGGTCCAGGAACTTCGGCGTGCATCACAGGAGGGCAAGGCCGAGTCTCTGCTGGCAGCTCTCAACCGCGGAGCGTATGCGCCGATCGGGAGCGACATGTCGGCGGGTGAAGTCCTGGCCAGAGTCGAGAGCACGTGGCAGGCCTTTCTGGCACAAGCGGCCCATGATTTGCCGGAGAGCTTTCTTCCATACCTGCTCGCAACCCTTGATGAGAAGGAATACGCCAAGGCTGGTCTGGCTGAAGCTCTTCTTGGCGGGGATGCCGAAGTGCATACCGATGGGACAAGCAGTGAGTATGCAGCCTACTGCGTGCGTATCCAGACGGAAGGAAGTTCCCCTGGACTGCTTGCGGAATCGGTTTTTGGGGTTTCGCTCTCAGAGGGGCTGGAAGCAGCGCAGGCGGGAGCCTCGGCTTCCGACGCCCAGACAGTGTTCGACTTCTCCTTCGAGACGACCCTGGATGGTCTGGCGAGGGTCTATGGACATCCTGCTGTCATGGCATACATGGATGGACTGTTGAAGCTCATGCTGGCAGGACATGCACTGAAAATGAAGCTTCGTAGCACTTCTGGTGTTGGAGCTCCTCTGGAGAGGCTGTTGCCGTTCCTGAAGCCAGAGATACAAGT
>NZ_QXIU01000127.1 GCF_003570935.1 Candidatus Cryosericum odellii | reverse complement strand
ATCGACTGGCTTCAGTCCTACTCGCTGTACAGTAACTTGCTCGAGAGTTACTATGACAAGGAACTCGGCGATCGTTGGAGTCAGGACATCCGCGAGGTTCGAGCTCTGCTTCAGAAGGAAGCGGAGCTGCAGGAACTTGTTCGTCTCGTAGGTGTCGACGCGCTGTCTGTAGCAGACCGCCTGGTACTGGAATCGGCGAAGTCCATACGTGAGGACTTCCTGCAGCAGGGAGCTTTCACCGAGGGCGACAGCTACACCTCTCTCCGCAAGCAGTTGCGAATGCTTGACGTCATCATGTTGTGGAGCCATCTGGCGGGCAAGGCTGCATCGGGGGGCGTACCGCTCGGTGCTGTTCTCGCAATGCCGGTCAGAATCGAGATTGCTCGCTCAAAGAGCATTCTCGAGACGAACCTTGCTGCATTCGACACGCTTGAGAACTCGATAACAAAGGGTTTTGAGGCTCTGTCAGAAATGGACACGACTGCACGGGAGGAGTACCATGAATAGGGATTACCGAACAGTCCGCGAAATCGTGGGACCGCTAGTACTTCTGGATGGGGCTCACGATGTCAAATATGGTGAACTCGTCGAACTGCGAACGATCTCCGGGCTGAGACATGGCCAGGTGCTCGAGGTCTCCGGCGACACGGTTCTGGTTCAGGTCTTTGAGGGTTCGTCCGGAATGGACCGCGGTCAGACAGTGACTCGATTCCTTGGACACGGGTTGCAGTTCGGGGTCTCGCGCGACATCGTGGGCCGGGTGTTCAACGGACTCGGAGCACCGATCGATGGAGTTGCTCCGATTCTTCCTGACAAAGTGCTGGACATCAATGGCGATCCCATGAATCCCTATGCGCGCGACTATCCCGACGAGTTTATACAGACTGGCATTTCTGCAATCGACGGACTCAATACTCTTGTTCGGGGTCAGAAGCTGCCGATCTTTTCGGGCAGCGGTCTTCCTCACGCCGAGATCGCCGCGCAGATTGCCAGGCAGGCTCGGGTGCTTTCTGGAACTGACGAGTTTGCCGTCGTTTTTGGCGCGATGGGCATCACATTCGAGGAAGCCGACTTCTTTATATCTGATTTTCGCAAGAGTGGCGCAATCAATCAGTCAGTACTGTTCATGAACCTGGCAAATGACCCCGTCATCGAGCGGATAGCGACTCCTCGTTTTGCACTGTCTGCTGCCGAATATCTGGCTTTCGAACTCGGAATGCACGTTCTGGTTATCCTTTCCGATATGACCAATTACTGTGAAGCTCTGCGTGAGATCTCTGCAGCTCGGAAAGAGGTACCGGGCAGACGTGGCTATCCAGGATACCTCTATACGGATCTGGCCACAATTTACGAGCGAGCTGGTCGCATCAAGGGCAAGAAGGGGTCGATCACTCAACTGCCAATCCTGACCATGCCTGAAGACGACAAGACGCATCCGATTCCGGATCTTACAGGCTACATTACCGAGGGACAGATCTTCCTGAGCAGGTCACTGCATCAGGCAGGCATCTACCCGCCAATCGATGTACTTCCATCGCTGTCCCGGCTAAAGGACAAGGGTATCGGCAAGGGCAAGACGCGCGAGGATCACGCTGGCCTGCTCAACGAGTTGTTCGCCGCCTATGCCCGAGGACGCGATGCAAAGGAGCTTGCAATTGTCCTGGGCGAGTCGGCGCTCACAGAGACGGATCGGACGTTCGTGAAATTCTCAGATGAGTTTGAACGTCGTTTTGTCCAGCAAGGGCACGACGAGGATCGATCGATCGAACAGACACTGTCCATCGGGTGGGAACTCCTCTCGATACTACCGCTGCAGGAACTGAAGCGTGTCTCGCCAGCTATGATAGAGAAGTATATGCCGAAGCGTACGGCATAGGCAGAGCGATGATCCTCAAGGTCAACCCAACCAGGATGGAGCTTCTGCGGCTGCAGAAGCGTTTTGTTCTTGCTCGGCGGGGTCACAAACTTCTCAAGGACAAGCTCGAGGGTCTTATGAAGACATTTATCAGACTTGCAGAAGAGTATGGTGATTATCGGGCGCACGTTGACCACGAACTGCCGGACGCACTGGCTGCGTTCAAGGGTCAAACTGCCACGTATCCAGCGGTCGTCGTGGAGCTGCTCTCGCGAACAGTCTCTACTCGTCTCGACATCGAAGCGGGAACCAAGACCGTCATGAATGTAGCCTTGCCTGTGCTGTCTTTCTCGATCTCGGATTTCGAGTCCCCGTCATTCGCCGGGTTGGAGGGAGCCGGGGTAGAAGCTTCCCTTCTGAGGTTGTATGAGTTGATGCCATCCATCGTGAAGCTAGCTCAGATTGAGGCAAGCATACGTCTGATGGCGGAGGAAATTCAGCGAACCCGGCGGCGGGTAAATGCTCTCGAGTATGTCATGATCCCCAACCTTGAGGAGACGATTCGGTTCATTACGTCGAAACTGGACGAGAATGAACGGGCAAACACTACGAGGCTTCTGAAAATCAAGGAGATGATCCGGTCTCATTGATGACACGTCGGCGGATGTTCGAGGCGGTCTTGTCATGTCGACAGGCGTACCTTGGGAAGTCCATAGAGGTTCTGGACAAGGTCGTCCGATTGCCGGACGACCGCTTTGCTCATCGGGATGTCGTAACATATGCGGGCGGAGCTGTCTGTGTCGTGGCATTGACCGTCGACAATCGCGTCGTGCTTGTGCGCCAATACAGACCGGCGCCCGAGATGGTCATGTTTGAGATCCCGGCTGGGCGCCGCCACGGTGTGCACGAACGCTTCCTCACCGCCGCACGCCGGGAACTCCGTGAGGAGACTGGGTATATTGCGAGTTCCTGGAAGAAGTGCATCGAATTCTGGCCCAGCCCCGGCTTCGTCGATGAACGGCTGACGCTGTACATTGCGAAGGATCTTCGGCATGGTCCTACCGAAATGGATTCCGACGAATTCATCAGACCGGTTCTGATGCCTGTCACCGAAGCTATTGAACGATGCCGCGACGGGCGCATGAATGACGCAAAGACCCTCATCGGGCTGCTCTGGTGTGCTGCGTTCGAAGGATTGGCAAGCGGCTAGATGATGGCTTTCTGGTATGTTGTCGCCTTCCGCATTGTCGCCGTGTTGCCCGTCTGGCTCAGACGGGTCATTGCCAGGTTGATTGCCTGGGGCTACTTTGCCTTCAACACCGGGCAGAGGCGAGGGGTCTTCGCGAACCTGAGAATCATGCGGCCTGAAGCAAGCCATCGGGAGCTGTCACGGTTGGCATTGCGGACGTTCGGCCAGGCTGGGATGAACCTGGTCGACTTCTTCGAGATACCGTCCACCAGCGATGCTCGCATCAAATCGATGATCATGAACTTTGCGGACATACACGTGCTCCTCGAGCAGCGATCCGGTGGCAGGCCATTTTGCCTGGTTACCGGGCACTATGGACACTGGGAGCTGGCCGGGGCGATGCTTGGCCTTGGCGGCTACAGGACGCATGCGATTGCACTCACGCAGAATAGCTGGGTCGTCCAGCGGCTCTATGAGTCGCTCCGTGTGCGTTTTGGGCTGACTGCCCACGACGTTCGGTTCGGATTGAGGGACCTCCTCCGACATTTACCAGAGGGCGAAGTGCCGGCCATTGTCTCCGACAGAGACTATGCGAACGGTGGCGAGGAGATAGAGTTTTTTGGGCATCCCGTCCGCTTTCCCCGTGGGGCAGCACTGCTTTCTTTTCGAAGGAAGCTCGTTGGAATTCCTGGATTCCTTGTGCGGCAGCCAGACGGAAGGTTTTTGCTCAAATTTGGTCGGCCAATCAACCCGGAAGCTTCAGACGAGCGGTCCTGGGTGCGA
>NZ_QXIU01000126.1 GCF_003570935.1 Candidatus Cryosericum odellii | reverse complement strand
GACAAATGTCACGTCGAAGTAGCTGATTCCAACGTTCGCCGTGAGCGCATGGGGCATATCGAACTCCACGCCCCGGTCGCGCATATCTGGTACTTCCGCAATGCTGTCAACTACATCGCGCTTCTCCTCGAGATGCCCAGCAAGGCTGTCGAGAAAGTCGTTTATTTCGGCAGCTGGCTTGTCCTGGACCCAGGCGATGCCGAGGGACTCGTGCGCAAACAACTTGTGACTGACGAAGAGTTCCGCGAGCGCAAGATCAAGGGTGAGAAGTTCGTCGCCAAGAAGGGTGCTGAGGCGTTCCTCGAACTTCTCAAGGACCTCGACTTGTACAAAATGCGCGACAATCTCCTTGTCCGGATCAAAGGCAAGTCTCGTCAGGACCGTGCAAAAGCAGTCAAGCAGCTGGACGTCGTCACGGCTCTCATCAACAATAGCCGAAAGCCCACGGACATGATCATGACCCGTATCCCGGTGATTCCGCCAGACCTTCGGCCCCTCGTTCAACTGGAGGGAGGCCGATTTGCATCCGACGACCTCAACGAGCTGTACCGCCGGGTGATCAACCGCAACAATCGACTGGGGAAGATGCTTGATGAGAACGCTCCGGAGATCCTGCTCCAGAACGAGAAACGCATGCTCCAGGATGCCGTGGACGCTCTGCTGGACAACAGCAAGCGTCAATATCCTGTTGTCAATGCGAACGGTCGCCCCCTCCGCTCCCTCAGCGACAAACTGAAGGGAAAGGAAGGGCGGTTCCGTCAGAACCTTCTGGGCAAGCGTGTCGACTATTCCGGTCGTGCCGTCATCGTTTCAGGACCGCAGCTCAAGATCAGTCAGTGCGGTGTTCCCAAGGAGATGGCCCTCGAACTGTTCAAGCCCCATGTTATCTACCGGCTCATGCGTGAAGGTGTCGTCGGCAGTATGAAGGTTGCCAAGGACATCGTCGAGAAGCCTACGCCAGAAGTGTGGAACATCCTCGAGAAGGTCGTCAAGGGCAACGTCGTCCTGTTGAACCGTGCGCCGACCCTTCACCGTCTGTCGATCCAGGCCTTCGAACCCGTCCTCATCGACGAAAAGGCCATTCAGATCTCGCCACTTGTGTGCACTCCGTTCAATGCTGACTTCGATGGAGATCAGATGGCCATCCATCTTCCCCTGAGCCTCGCCGCCCAGACGGAGGCACGCTTGCTCATGCTCTCTTCGTATAATATCTTCTCGCCGGCGAGCGGGAACCCTATGGCCGGCCCCGTTCAGGATATGGTGCTCGGCGCCTATTACCTCACGTATGAGATCAAAGACAGAATGAAGGCGATGAAGTGGAATTCCACTCCCGTTTACAGCGAGCAGGACGTCCTCTACCTCTTTGAATCGGGGAAGTTGCGTGTCCACGACCCAGTTCTTGTTCGCCTTGGTGGCATGAAGATCCGTACCACGGCAGGTCGAGTCGTATTCAATGATGAACTCCGAGCGACCATCTTTGAGGGTGAGGCCAAGTATCGTGACTTCCCCTTCCAGAACAAGACGATGCCCAAGAAAGAGATCGAAGCGATGATCCTGGACTTTTCGCGCCAGTTTGGTGTGTCCAAGACCAACGTCCTTCTCGACAACATCAAGGCACTCGGATTCAAATATGCGACTGAATCGGGCATGTCTATCGGACTGTCAGATATGGAAGTTCCACCCGAGCGGCAGCGTATCCTCGACGATGCCGACAGGACCGTCCGCGAGATCAACGAGTTCTACGACGAGGGACTCCTGTCCTACAACGACCGCTACCTCAAGGTGGTCCAGGTTTGGCAGGAGAAGGGCGCAGAGATCGAACAGGCCGTATTCCGTAATCTTACCGAAGAGAACTCCGTGCGTATCATGGCCGACTCCGGTGCCCGTGGAAGCAAGAAGCAGATCGTACAGATGACGGGTATCCGAGGCTTGATGTCGGATCCCACGGGAAAGATTATCGAGTTCCCCATCAAGTCCAACTTGCGTGAGGGTCTGTCTGTGCTCGAGTACTTCCTCTCGACGCACGGTACCCGCAAGGGACAGGCCGACACGGCACTGAAGACATCCGACTCGGGTTATCTGACGCGTCGTCTTGTCGATGTCGCGCACGAACTGGTGGTCCGCGAAGAAGATTGTACCCACTCTCAGGCTCGTGAGATCAAGATTGGCAATCTGGTGGTGTCCTCGCTTTCGGAGGAGTTGGCGGGCAAGATCGCTGACGAACAGATCGTGAATCCTCTAACCGGAGAGACCATCATCCAGCCTGGCGAGGAGATTTCATGGGAACAGGCGAAACGCCTGGAAGCCCTCGGTCTCAAGTTCCTGAAGATCCAGCGGTATGTTGGTGGCTTGACCGTTCAGCCTGTCGTTGACGGCGGCGCCGTCATCGTTGGTCTCCGCGAACAGATAGCTGGCCGGTACGCAGCCGATGATATCGTGCTTCGTGCGTCGACGATCAAGGTGAACCCGGCTTGGTCGAAGACGACGCTTGAACGCATCCTCGATCGACCTGTAGCGACGGACGTTGTGTCTGCTGAGGGAAAAAAGAGTCTCGCAGAGAAGGGCGACCTTCTTACCGAGAAGGTGCTTGCGGCAACGAAACGCGCCGGCATCACGTCCATCGAGGTGGTCGTGGACGAAGATATTGTTTTGGTTCCCAAGGATGGTCTTATCCGCGACGAAGTGGCGATAGCTATCGAGCAGTTTGGTATCACCAGCGTGCGCCTTCGTTCTGCTATCACATGCCAAAGTGAGAATGGCGTCTGTGCCATGTGCTATGGCCGTGACCTGTCCACTGGCAATGATGTTCAGGTCGGGGAGGCAGTCGGTGTCATCGCGGCTCAGTCTATCGGCGAACCCGGTACGCAGCTCACCCTTCGCACGTTCCACACAGGAGGCATCGCGGTCGTTGACATCACAACCGGTCTGCCTCGTGTCGAGGAGATCTTCGAAGGGCGTACGCCAAAAGGACAGGCGGTCGTCTCGACGGTAGATGGTGTATTGCACATCGTCGATGTGAAAGAGAAGAACTTTGAAGAGAGGAAGCAGATTGTCGTCACGACCAAGACGGGTGTCGAAGCCAAGTTCAAAGTTTTGCCGATGACCAGGTTCCGCGTCAAGGATGGAGCGCACGTGCGCGTGGGCGACCAGCTTACCGAGGGTTCCATCGACCCCAAGGGTCTCCTGGAGCTGGTGGGCGTCGAGGAGACGGCCCGCTACTTGGTTCAGGAAGTCCAGAAGGTCTATCGTTCTCAGGGTGTCGATATCAACGTGAAGCACGTGGAGATGATCATTCGCCAGATGCTGAAGAAAGTGAAGGTTGTCGATCCAGGCGATACCACATTCTTCACCGACCAGATCGTGAGCAAGCACGAACTTCTGCTGCAGAACCGCAAGGTCCGCGCGCAGGGTGGCAAGCCTGCGTCCTTCGACCTCGTCCTTCAGGGTATCACAAAATCTTCTCTCGAAACGGATAGTTTCCTGTCCGCTGCATCATTCCAGGAGACGCCAAGAGTGCTTGCTGACGCAGCGATCAAGGGCAAGATCGATCGGTTGACCGGCCTCAAGGAGGCCGTCATCGTGGGCAAGTCGATTCCTGCTGGCACATCGTCTCCGGAACTCATGTTTGAGAAGCGCAAAACGCAGGTGGAACCTTTACGAGAGGCTCGCGGAAGTTAGATTTTTGGGCAAACGGGGCCACAGAGTCGAGCGAGTGACGTCTGGGCTATGCGAGTGTGATTTGTCAAGGGGACAAGCGCTTGACACTTGTCCCCTAATGCATATCATTTAGAGATGTGTATTTACGTCCTTAGGAGGAAACTGTATGGCGACATTTAACCAACTGGTGCGGTCCCCCCGCGTGCAGCCGAAGTTCAAGACAAAGACTCCGGCACTCAAGGGTTGCCCACAGAAGAGGGGTGTCTGCACCCAGGTCAAGACCGCGACACCGAAGAAGCCTAACTCCGCATTGCGTAAGATTGCCAGAGTTCGTCTGACAAACGGCATGGAGGTCACGGCTTATATCGGTGGTATCGGTCATAACCTCCAGGAGCACTCGATGGTGCTGATTCGTGGCGGCAGGGTCAAGGATTTGCCTGGCGTGCGGTATCACATTATTCGTGGAACACTGGATACTGCAGGTGTGGCCAATCGTATGAAGGCACGTTCAAAGTACGGAGCCAAGCGAGCCAAGAAGGGCGCCGCAGCGAAGAAAGGTGGCAAGTAATGCCTAGGAAGAAGCGGCAGTTCCGCAAGCCAGCTCAGGCTGATCCTATCTACAACAGCGAGCTGTTGAACCACTTCATCAACAAGATCCTCAAGAAGGGTAAGAAGGTCAAGGCACAAGGTATTGTATATGGAGCTATCAAAATGATCGACGGGAAAGGC
>NZ_QXIU01000125.1:4912-5317 GCF_003570935.1 Candidatus Cryosericum odellii | reverse complement strand
CAGTCATTCATCCAAGGAGTTGCTATGGCGAAGCAGAAAGTTCGTATAAGGTTGAGAGCGTATGATCACAGAACGCTCGACATTTGGGCTGGGAAGATCGTCGAGATCATCCAGCAGGCGGGGGCTCGCGTTTCGGGACCGATTCCGCTTCCGACCGAGAAGAGCATATTCACGGTGCTCAGGTCGCCACATGTGGACAAAAAGTCGCGTGAGCAGTTTGAGATGCGTATTCACAAGAGGCTGATCGAGATAACCAATCCCACTCCAGAGGTAACCAAGGCGCTCATGGGCCTTGACCTGCCGCAGGGTGTGGATATCGAGATCAAGTTGTAGGTTGGTGGTTGAGATGAGCAAGGGAATAATAGGCAAGAAGATCGGTATGACCAGTGTGTTTCATGAGGACAA
>NZ_QXIU01000125.1:2092-4876 GCF_003570935.1 Candidatus Cryosericum odellii | reverse complement strand
GTCTGCAAGAAGGCTGGTGTACCGACGTTGAGGCATCTGAAGGAGTTCCGAGGCATGGAAGGTTCAGTGGGCCAGAAGGTCGATGTCAGTGTACTCGACGGGCTCAAAGTGCTGACCATTACTGCGGTCTCCAAAGGCAAGGGATTTCAGGGCCCCGTTAAGCGGTGGCACTTCGCGGGCTGGTTCAAGAGTCACGGGTCGAAGGGACTTCGTCGTTGTGGTGCCATCGGGTGCCGTCTGACGCCTGGCCGCGTTTTCAAGAATCATAAGATGGCCGGTCACATGGGCTGCCACGTGACGACTGTCACAGGAATCAGGGTGATTGCAGTCGACGTTGAGAAGAACCTGCTTGTGGTCAAGGGCAGTATTCCTGGCGGAGACAACGCGCTCCTGAAGATCAGGGCTTGAGAGGTAGAGACATGAGCACTGTGAAGATGATTGATGTTACTGGCGCCGATGCTGGTGAAGTTGAACTCGCCGAAGGTCTCTTTGGTAGCAGCATCAATGAGACGGCCATGTATATGGGCGTCAAGAAGTTCTTGGCTGGGCTGCGCCGTGGGACTGCAAATACCAAGGGTCGCAGTGAGATCAACAAGACCAAGAAGAAAGTCTGGAAACAGAAGGGTACCGGGCATGCGCGTCAGGGCAACAAGCGTGCGCCTCAGTGGAAGGGCGGAGGCGTTGTCTTCGGTCCCAAGGCCAGAGACTTCACACTTGACCTGAACAAGTCGACCAGACGTAGCGCCATCCTTAGTTCACTGGCCCAGCGGGCTGGCGAGAACGCGATTGTGGTTTTGCGTGGGCTCAAGCTTGAGCAGCCCAAGACGAAGGCGCTCTTGACGGCGCTGAAGGCAGCGGCCATTCCTGAGAATGCGTTGCTTGTTTTTGCTGAGGAAAATGGTGAAGTTGTCCTTTCTGGCCTCAACCTGCCTCGGCTTGGCCTGCTTCATTTCTCGGAGTTGAACGCGTATGATGTGCTCCTGCATTCCACGGTTGTTTTCACCGAAGAGGCCCTGAAGGGCGCCGAGGAGGTGTATGCATGAGCAAAGAGATCCTGTTGTACCCCATCGTAACCGAGAAGAGCATGAGCATGACCGAAGAGGGCAGGTACAACTTCATCGTCGTCAAAAACTCCACCAAGTTGGAGATCAAGGACGCCGTTGAGAAGATGTTCAATGTGAAAGTTGCTTGGGTCAACGTTCTCAGGACTCACGGCAAGAAGAGGATGCGGAAGGCTTCGATCGGCATGACGCCTTCGAAGAAGAAGGCCGTTGTTGCTCTGATGCCTGGGTTCAAGATCGACGTTATCACTAATATTTAAGAGGGTGCCCCATGAGTATTGTGAGATCATATAAACCAACGTCTCCGGGAATCCGTTCCAGGAAGACGCTCATTCACACCGAGGTCACCCGGGACACTCCTGAGAAGTCCCTGACCTTTGGCTTGCGCAAGCAGGCCGGGCGAAACAATACGGGCAAGATCATGGTTCGTCACCAGGGTGGGGGTATCCGTCAGCTCTATCGTGTTATTGACTTTGCACGTGACGTGGACAACGTTCCGGGTAGGGTAGCCGAGATCGAGTATGACCCGAACCGTTCTGCCCTGATTGCTCTTGTACACTATGCCAACGGCAAGAAGACGTACATCCTTCTGCCGGAGGGCCTGAAAGTCGGCGAGACCATCATGTCCGGTGACAACGTCGAGATTCGGGCAGGCAACAACACCAGACTTGCCAAAATGCCGTTGGGAACGACCATTCACAACATTGAACTGTTCCCTGGCAAGTCCGCTCATGTAGCGCGTGCTGCTGGCGCCTCAGCTCAGCTTCTGGCCAAGGAGGCCGGTTGGGCACAGGTNNAATTCCCGTCACCGGGGTATTCGTCCGACGGTGCGCGGTGTTGCCATGAACCCCGTCGACCACCCGCATGGTGGTGGTGAAGGCAAGTCTCCTGTTGGACATCCTGGACCTCTTACTCCTTGGGGCAAGCCGACTCTTGGCTACAAAACCCGCAAGAAGAAGAACCAGTCCGACAAGTATATTTTGAAGCGTATAAACTAGGAGAACGCCGATGAGCGATACGAAGACCAACAAGGGTTTTGTCGAAGAACGTCTGCTCGGCAGAATCCTCGAAATGAACCGAAAAGGTGAGAAGAAGCTCGTCAAGACATGGAGCCGTCGTTCTTACGTGGTCGAGGAGATGGTGGGGCACACGATTGCCATCCATAATGGCAAGACCCATGTTCCCGTCTACATCTCGAAGGCCATGGTTGGGCACAGGCTCGGTGAGTTCGCTCTCACCCGCAACTTCCATGGTCACACTGTTCCAACAGCGCGCACGAGCGCATTGAGGTAGGTGCAAGATGGAAGCATTTGCGAAACTTGAGCACATTCGGCTTTCTCCTTTCAAGACACGCCTGGTGGCTGACCTTATCAGGGGAAAGAATATCGACCAGGCGGTTGCCATTCTCGACTCGCTACCCAATCGGCCTGCCGTTACCATCAAGAAGGTTATGTTGTCTGCCGCTGCCAATGCCGAGAACAATTTCAAGATGAACCGTGACACGCTGTATGTGTCCAAGATTCTCATCGACGGACAGGGTGGAGTCAAGAGAGTCTCCCCGAGAGGCATGGGTCGTGCGGATATCATCCGCAAGCCCCTCTCCCGGATCTATATCTGCGTAGCTGAGAAAGAGGAGGCTTAGGTGGGCCAGAAAGTACATCCGTATGGATTCAGGCTTGGCATTACCCAGGACTGGGAATCCAAGTGGTTTGCTTCGAAGAAG
>NZ_QXIU01000125.1:0-1969 GCF_003570935.1 Candidatus Cryosericum odellii | reverse complement strand
AAGCGTGTCTCCTATAAGCGCGCAATGAAGCAAGTAATCAAGCGCGCAATGAGAGCTCGTGCAGGCGGTATCAAGGTTCAGTGCAGTGGTCGTCTCGGCGGAGCCGAGATCGCTCGCACCGAGTGGTATCGTGAAGGGCGCGTGCCGCTTCAGACCTTGAAAGCTGACGTAACCTACTCCTATGAGCCGGCTCTCATCAAGTTCGGCCGTATCGGGGTCAAGGTGTGGCTCTACAAGGGAGATGCACCCAAGAGGGTCTTCTTCAGTGAGGACGTAGACTGAGCAAGGAGAGGTCATCATGCTATTACCTGTGAGAACCAAGTTTAGAAAGATGCACCGTGGAAGAATGCGCGGCATGGCCACTCGTGGCGCCGAATTGTCGTTCGGCGAATTCGGACTGCAGGCTATGGAGTGTTCCCTGGTGACGGACCGTCAGATCGAGGCAGCTCGTCTCTCTCTGGTTTCGGCCATTCACAAGAAGGGAAAGATGTGGATTCGTATCTTCCCAGATAAGCCTATTACGAAGAAACCGGCAGAAACCCGTATGGGTTCAGGCAAGGGAGACGTTGATCATTGGGCTGCCGTCATCAAGCCCGGGAGAATCCTCTTTGAAATGTCTGGTATCACCGAAGAAGAGGCTCGCCGAGTCACTAGACTGGCTTCCTTCAAGTTGCCCGTCAGGACACGCTTCTTATCAAGGGGGAGCTAATGAGGATCAACAAAGTGAGAGACATGTCGGACGCTGAACTCAAAGTGAACATGGAGAACCTTCGTCGAGAGCTGTTCAATTTGAGATTTCAGCTTGCGACGCGCCAGCTCAAGAACACGGCTCGCGTGAAGGAAGTCCGTCATGATATTGCCAAAATTCTGACGGTCGAGCACGAGCGCACGATGGGTCTCGCGTTGAAGAAGCAGGAGGTCAAGTAATGGCTGGAGAGATTGTCGAGAAGGGAATAGTGCTTAAGGCACAGGAAGGGCGTGTCGTCGTTGGGGTCAAACGCATGGTTCGGGGCAGCTTCGGCCGCATCACTGTGCGCACAACCAAGCTGTATGCCGACGACAGCAGACGCATTTCCTCTGTTGGCGACACGGTTGTAGTCAGGTTTACCCATCCGATTTCCAGCTCTAAGCGCTGGAGGCTTGTTGAGGTCGTAACCAAGGTGGGAACGACTGTCGGGGGGGCGCAGAATGCTTAGACCCTACAGTCATATGATCGTTGCCGACAACTCTGGCGCGAAAGAAGTCAGAATCATCACGGTCCTCACAAACAACAAGCACCAGGTGGGGCATGTTGGCGACAAGTGCGTGGTTACTGTGAAGAAGGCCGCCCCAAACGCAGCAGTCATCAAGGGCGCGGTCGTCAAGTGTGTTATCGTGAGGACGAAGAGAGAAGTTCGTCGGCCCGACGGTAGTCTGGTACGTTTCGACCAGAACGCTGCCGTTCTTATTGACGACGATGGCAACCCAAGAGGGACGCGTATTTTTGGGCCGGTCTGCCGGGAGCTGCGTGACAAGGGCTATCTCAAGATTGCCTCGCTCGCACCGGAAGTTGTGTAGGAGTTGACCATGAAGGGTACTCTAAAGTTCTTGAATATCAGGAAAGGCGATACAGTCGTCGTTCTTTCAGGTAAGGACAAGGGCAACAAGGGCAAGGTTATCAGGACGGTCCCGACTGCTGGCAAGGTGTTGGTTGAAGGCATTAATATGGTATCCAAGAGTCTTCGCCCCACGCAGGCGATGCCGCAGGGAAAGATTGCCAAGCGTGAAGCCCCGATTCTTGCCAGCAAAGTCATGCTTATCTGCCCAAGCTGCCACCAGCCGACCAGGGTCGCACATCGCCTTGTCGAGGGTGACAAGTCCGTTCGCTCGTGCAGAGTCTGCAACGAGACGATCGATAAGGTGTAAGGAGACGCGCTATGGCAGCCAAGGAAACGACAAAAAAAACAACAACTGCAGCAGTCCCTGCCAA
>NZ_QXIU01000124.1 GCF_003570935.1 Candidatus Cryosericum odellii | reverse complement strand
GCTGTCCGTGCTCTGCAGTCTGCTGGCCTCAACGTTTCGTCCATCAAGGACGTTACGCCCATCCCGCATAACGGGTGCAGGCCGCGCAAGATCAGAAGGGTATAGGAGGCGACTATGTCCAGATATATTGATGCGTCGTGCCGGAAGTGCCGTGCACTGAATACGAAACTATTCCTCAAAGGCTCTCGCTGTTCCAGCGGCAAGTGCGCGATCGAGCGCGGGAAGATGGGGCCAGGTCAGCATGGAGTCGACCAGAAGTTCCGCAAGGACAGCGACTATGAACTTCACCTTAAGGAGAAGCAACGCCTTCGCCTTGCCTATGGTCTGGCAGAACGCCAGTTCAGGGGCTACTTCGCTCTCGCGAATTCCCAGAAAGCGATCCCCACAGGTGGCAAGCTGCTGGAGCTTCTCGAGCGGCGTCTCGATAACGTTGTGTTCCGCATGGGGATCCAGCCGGGTCGCAAGTCCGCTCGCCAGATGGTATGCCACGGCAACGTGTTCGTCAATGGACACCGCGTCGACATTCCCTCATACCAGGTCAGAGTGGGAGATATTGTGACTCTGACCGATACCGGAAAATCCATGATCAGTGTACAGGAGTCTGTTGCTAGCAAACCAGCCACTGTGCAATGGCTGTCGTTCAGCCCTGACAAGTTTGAGGGCACCGTGCTCACGATTCCGACAGCTGAGCAGATTGGAGTTCCCATCAATACCCGTCTTGTCATCGAGTACTACTCGAAGTAGGAGCCTGCCATGATAGAAGGGCTTGAAGGTATCAGACTGACATCTGCTGAAGAGACCGCCGAATATGGCAAGTTCGTCTTCGAGCCATTGCAGCATGGATATGGAACCACGATGGGTAATGCACTTCGCCGCGCTCTCCTGTCTTCCATTCGGGGGAGTGCGCCCGTGGCAATCAAGGTAAACGGAGCACTTCACGAGTTCACGTCATTGCCTGGCATCAAGGAGGATCTTCAGGAGCTCATCTTCAACATCAGAAACCTGCAGGTCTCCATTATCGATGGTAGTGAAGCTACCCTTTCTCTCAAGCGACAGGGGAGGGGCGTGGTGAAGGCCGAGGATTTTGAGAAAAATTCACTGGTGAAGATCTTTAACCCGGAGCTGAAGATAGCAGAACTCTCCGCAGATGACAGCGCTATTGATCTTCAGGTGCTATTGCGCACCGGGATAGGATATGTCAGTAACGAGGAGAACCATGAGCTGCTGAGTGGAACGGTCGACACGATTGCACTCGACAGCATCTACTCTCCTGTACGAACAGCCAATTTCACTGTTGAGCCCGTAAGAATCAAGCAGAAGGCTGACTCTGAGCGCCTGATCGTCGAGATTACGCATTTCCCGACAACCAGTGCCCGCGATGCGCTTGAAGAGGCTCTTGATATCGTGGATCGCCATGCGCAACAGTTGCTTGCGTGCTTGACGACGCAGGGTTCTGTAGACAGTGCTTCGGAGGCAACGACGTCGAACGAAAACGTGATGTCAAAGAGTCTGGAGAATGTGGATGGCGTCAAGAGCCGCTGGGCAAAAGTTCTCAAGGATGCGGGTGTCGAGACTGTGGCTGACTATCTAGAGCATCGTGGAGAGGGTGTCCTCGGTTTCGGAGAGGCCGGTCGCAAGAGCGTTGACGAAGCCCTCAGAGATGTCGGCATCAGCGTCCCAGAAGATTAGCGCGCAGCCGATGGTAAGCGCGAACGTGACGAGAGGAGTATTCTTGCTATGAGACATGGAAGAAAGCTGAAAAAGCTTGGCGTATACAGCGGCTTACGCAGCATGATGTTGCGCAATCTCTCGACCTCAGTGATCGAGAAAGGTCGCATTGAGACGACAATTACTCGTGCAAAGTCAGTAAAGCGTGTGGTGGAGAAACTCATCACAACTGCAAAGGTCGACGATCTGACGACGCGGCGCAAGCTGCACGCCTACCTTCTGACGCCGGAAGCGGTCGACGAAGCCTTCAAGTTGACCAAGGATCGCTACATCACGCGCCCGGGTGGCTACCTGCGTATCATCAAGGCCGGATATCGGAAGGGTGATGCAGCGAACATGGCGGTCCTGGAGTTTGTAGAGAAGTAGATGATTCGCCTCGACAAGGTCTCGTATCAAATCGAGACCTCCGCGGGGGCTGTCCAGGTCCTTCGTGACATAGACTTGGAATTGCCAGATGGTTCAATCTCCGCGATTGTCGGTCCCAACGGGTCCGGCAAGAGTACGTTAGCCCGCCTTGTCAGCGGGCTTTTGCGTCCGACGTCCGGCAGTGTGCATCTGCTGCCCGGCGCCGACATTCAAACGGCCATGGATGTTCATCCTGGACTTGACATCGGCCTTGTGTTCCAGAATCCGGATAACCAGTTGGTGGCGACGACCGTGGAGGATGATATCGCTTTTGGACTCGAGAATCTCGAGCTTCCTCACGCCGAAATGGTACAGCGCGTTGAGGATGCATTGCACCTCCTTGGCCTGGAACAGTTCCGTGACTACCCCCCTCATCGCCTTTCCGGCGGGCAGAAGCAGAAAGTGGCTATTGCTGGAGTGCTTGCTATGAAGCCTTCGTTCCTCATTCTGGACGAAGCAACTTCTCTCCTGGATCCGACGAATCGCCGCGAGGTCATGCAGACGGTGCTCCGTCTGAACCATGAGTTGGGAATTGGCATCGTTATGGTCACCCATCTTCTGGACGAAGTGCTCGTTGCGTCGCGCGTAGGCGTACTGGCAAACGGAGAGCTCGCGGCTTGGGACTCGCCGCGTGCCATCTTCTCGAATTCTGCGGTCGTGGAGTTGGGAGACTTGGTGCTTCCACTGAGTGCCCGAGCATCGTTTCTTATGCAAGAGCGCTGGACGGACTTTCCGTTGTGTCTGACCCCGGAGGAATTTGCGAGAGCGGCATGTCCATTGATCTGAAGAACGTCGACTATGTCTACGACAGTGGTGAGCCCTTCGAGTACTTCGCGCTCCGGGGGATCAGCCTGCACATCGACGATGGTGCCTTCGTCGGCATCGTGGGAAGGACGGGTTCGGGCAAGTCAACGCTGGTTGAACACCTGAACGGGCTCCTGTTTTCGACACGGGGTGATGTTATTGTCGATGATGAGATCGTCTCCAACAAGCGGACAGTGCTTGCCAAGGTACGCCGTAGAGTTGGCATTGTGTTCCAGTATCCTGAGGATCAGTTTTTTGCTGAGACCATCTT
>NZ_QXIU01000123.1:1105-3107 GCF_003570935.1 Candidatus Cryosericum odellii | reverse complement strand
CCCCGAACGAGATATCATGCACGTCACTTTCAGCCGGTCGATGCCTTCATTCTTCTTGGAACAGCGGTTGCTTTGTCCGGGGTCATCCTATGGCGCCTGTTCCTGTAATGGTGCGCATGGACATAGCCTATGACGGCTCGTTCAGCTATGGATTCCAGAAGCAGGAGTCTCTGGTGAGTGTGCAGGGCACCGTTGAGGGAGCGCTGAAGGCCGTTTGTGGATCGTACATTCCTGTTGTTGGGGCATCACGAACCGACAGAGGCGTCCACGCCCTTCACAATGTTGTGAGTTTCGTTCTGCGCGACGATGTTCTTTATGAGCGCGTCGTACGGCGACTTCCCGTCATGATGCCTGAGTGGCTCACCATTCGCAATTGTGTTCGTGAGAGCGCCAACTTCAGCGCCCGGTTTTCTACAGTGAAAAAGACCTATGCCTACGTGTTCATCAAGGAAGGAGGCTGGACCCCATTTCTTGCTCGTTATGCGTATCGACTCGAGTATCCCGTCAAGACCGATGCGATGAATGAGGCTGCGCATGCTCTGCTTGGAACGCATGATTTCAAGGGGTTCGGAAACATCGACCCAAGCAGGCCGCATCGGGACACGACGTGCACACTGACCGCTACTGATGTCGTTGAAACGGATAAGGCGGTTATCTTCATGGTTTCGGGTGATCATTTCCTGTATCATATGGTACGCCGCATGGCGTACTTCGTCCTCAAGGCCGGGCAAGGGAAGATCGGTGTCGAAATGTGGAACAATGCGTTTGCCGGACCCGACGTNNAAGGCGTTGACTAATCGCGGGTTTGTGGTAATCTACTAAAGAATTCACCAGGAGGATATGAATGAAGACAACGTTTTTTAGACCAGAGACGGTTACCCGTCGCTGGATTCTGATTGATGCTACAGACCAGAGTGTTGGACGACTTGCGGTGATCATTGCCAATATTCTTCATGGCAAGGACAGACCAGAGTTTACGCCGAATGCTATGGTCGGCGACAATGTCATCGTCATCAACGCTTCGAAGTTGGCAATCGATCCCAAGAAGGGTACGCAGACTATGCACTATCATCACTCCTTCTACCCAGGCGGTCTGAAGGCCACGAATTGGAACAAGATGCTTGAGACGCGGTCAGACTTCCTGCTCAAGCGTGTGGTTCGTGGCATGCTGCCCAAGAACACACTTGGCAAGGAACTGCTCAGCAACCTGCGCGTCTATCAGGGGCCCGAGCATCCTCATCAGGCTCAGAAGCCTGTTGAGTTCAAGGCTAATTAGGGAGGATGCTGTGCCAACCACTCAGATTTGGGGAACGGGTAAGAGAAAGACTGCTATTGCGCGCGTTCATCTCGTTGCTGGAACCGGCAAGATCGTTGTAAATGGCAAGCCGGTTGAGGTTTACTTTCCAGTTCAGACGGTGTCCATGAAAACCATGGCCGCCTTTATAGTCATGGGAGGTACGCCTGTGTTTGATGCGATCGTGAGCGTTGCCGGTGGTGGCTTCAATGGCCAGGCCGAAGCCGTTCGCCATGGGATTGCCCGTGCGCTGGTTGAGCAGGACCCGGAGAACAAGCCGGTTCTGAAGAAGGCCAGGCTCCTGACGCGCGATGCTCGTATCAAAGAGCGCAAGAAGTACGGTCTCCTGGGCGCCCGCAAGGCTACTCAGTACAGGAAACGTTAGACAGACTTCTCGCATTTTACTGGGGCAGCAGGACATTGTGCCTGCTGCCTTTTTTGATACCCTGTAGGTACGCTTATGTAGTGGAGGAAACCAACGATGAGGATTCACGATACGCTGACGCGAAAGACCGTCGAACTCGTGCCCCGTGAGCCAGGCAGAATCGCGATGTATGTCTGTGGGGTTACCCCGTATGCCTCGGCACATGTCGGGCATGCGCGAACGGCTGTCGTCTACGATCTCCTGAAACGCTACCTCCGGCACGCCGGGTATGTGGTGACCCATGTCAGCAACTACACGGACATCGACGACAAGATCATTCGGCG
>NZ_QXIU01000123.1:0-1066 GCF_003570935.1 Candidatus Cryosericum odellii | reverse complement strand
TACGTCTCATCAGACGGAGTTTACTTCTCTGTTCGCAAGTTTAGTCACTACGGTCGTCTTTCAGGACGTTCTGTCGACGAGATGCGCAGCGGAGCCCGGGTAGAAGTGAATGAAGCAAAAGAGGATCCCCTGGATTTTGCCCTGTGGAAGCTTGCCAAACCTGGCGAGATCTCATGGGACAGCCCTTGGGGAAAGGGTCGTCCGGGATGGCATATTGAGTGTTCGGCGATGAGTCTGAGGCATCTCGGGGCAGGGTTCGACATTCACGGGGGAGGNNTACTGGATGCACTCCGGAATGGTCAACATGGGCGGCGAGAAGATGTCGAAGTCACTCGGCAATGTCATGACCGTGCGCGAATTGCTGGAGCAATACCCAGGGCAGGTCGTTCGGCTCTATCTTTTGCAGACGTCGTACGAGAAACCACTGAAGTTCAACATTTCGGGGTTCGGACAGGCATTTACAACCTATGAGCGCATGGCGGAGTTCGAGGCATTTCTACAAGAATTGGGTCAGGTCTCCCATGAGGGCTTGGAGCCGGAGTTTGAGAGTACATGTTCCAGTTTTCTCGGTGAGTTTGACGCTTCGCTGGCAGACAATCTCAACACGTCCCGTGCACTTGCTTCCGTCTACGAGTTCATGACTCGAGTGCGCCGCACGGCTTCGGAGCGGCTGCTTGGTGGATCAGAGGCTTCTCGTGCGCTCGAAGTCTTCCGCTCGGCTCTTTGGGTACTTGGCCTCGACCAGACGAACGACTACATGGGACACAAGTCCAGTCTTCTTGTCGGCAAGCAGCATGCGCTCATGGCCGTTGCCGCAGAGGTTGGAGTTGCTGCGGACGATCACAATTCCACGAGCGATCTTCTCGATACGATTGTCATGAAGCGTCGGGTCGCTCGTGAGGCAGGACAGTACGACGTGGCTGACCAGATCAGGGAGCGCCTCAAGGGTGTTGGTATCGCTCTGGAGGACGGCGTTGATGGTGTGAGGTATCGCATCCATGGCTAATAGTGATAGAACAAGACCGGAAGGTATGCTTATTTATGGTAAGAACTCGGTTATGGGTGC
>NZ_QXIU01000122.1 GCF_003570935.1 Candidatus Cryosericum odellii | reverse complement strand
TTCGACATGGCGGCATTCGACATCCTGGTCTACCTCGGGCAGCCAATCTGGATGGTCTTCTCCTATCTCCTGGTGCTCGTCAATGTCGTCATACACTTCACCCACATGGCCGTGCCTGTGTGGGCATCCGCCGGTATCGTGCTTCCCTCGGTCTGGGTCGCCCTGTTCACATTCGAGTGGTTTGCTCCTCCGATGCTCGTCGCGGCCCTGCTGCTCGAGAAGGTCAGGCCGAAGTACTGGTGGGGCGTATTTATGTTCGCTGTGTATGGGCTGACGTGGCTTCCGCTCGACTTCATCGCCCTCTTCACGCGCAACGACCAGACCTGGTTCCATACCATCCACAAGCAGGCCGCAGTCTCCAGCAAGTAGCGTCGACAGGCGGTTGCGGCATCCGGTAGCCATTGGGGTCAGCTGGTAATTCCGACCCAGGGTGGTAAGTTCACGGGATGACCTCCAACCCGTCCTCGCCAGGCCTGCCTGCTGTCCTTAGTCCATCATTCCCACTTCCCCTCCGTCATTCCCCCGAGGACTTTGTTCCCATACGAGGGGTGCTTCTCCGCGCAGGCGGGAACCCATTCTTTCATGTACCACCCGGGCCTGTTTACCAGCTGACCCCATATACGCTGTTGACACGAACCAGCACAAGGGTACGCTATAAATAGATGTATTTGAGTTATATACGCTATAGCGTATGAAAGGGAGATGAAGACAGATGTTGCTCGACAGCATGCGACGTACCATAGGGACTGATGCACCGTTCAGCATACGTGATCTTGCGCTCATCGATCCTGGGTTCCGTCAGCCGACGCTTGCGGAATGGAACCGCAAAGGAGAGGTGCGCATGCTGGCGCGCGGCTGGTACGTTTTCGCAGATGTGCAGGTGGACCTGCCCCTCCTGTTCGATGTCGGCTGCCAGGCCTATCCCCCAGCGTATGTGTCGCTTGAGTCTGCGCTGTCGTGGTACGAACTCGTCCCCGAGACCGTCCATGCGATCACCTTGGTCGGGACGCGCACGACGCGGACATCGGTGACGGATGCGGCAACGTTTGTCTGGCAGACGGTCAAGCCGCTTCGGTGGTTCGGATATCGTGTCGTTGAGTATGGGCGAGGGCGGAGGTTCCTTATCGCCGAGGCCGAGAAGGCCATATTGGACTACCTGTACCTTCATCCGGGTCTGCACACAACGGATGACATGATGAGTGTACGCCTTGACGAGGGTGGATTTGCAGCGCTCGACCATGACCGCCTGGCGCAATGGGCGTTGAGGTTTGACCACGCGCGACTGTCACGCCAGGTGCATGTACTTGAGGAGGCGATGCGCAATGCTTGAGCCGTCTGTTGTCTACGAGGCGTATCACGAGAGCGCCCCTGTCTGGAGGGTGTCGATCTTGCGGGAATATCTGCAGCTGAAGACGCTGCAGTACATCTATGGCACGACCCATGGCGCCGGCCTCGTGTTCATGGGCGGAACAGCCGTTCACCTGTTCACGGGCAGTCCTCGCTTCTCCGAGGACCTCGACTTCGACAACCGGGGCGTCTCGGCGTCCGGGTTCCGTACACTGGTCGACGATGTGGCACATCGCTTTGCACTGGAGGATGTTGCGTGTGACGTCGTGGTGAAGGAGCACCGGGGTATGACGGCAGTACTGCGCTTCACCAACGTGTTGCAGCAATGGAGCCTGACGGGGCATCGCGACAGTGTCTTGCGCATCAAGGTTGACACGGAACCCCAGAACTTCGACGTCGCACCGGAGCGGCGCATCCTTAGCCGCCTGGACGTCTTCGTGCCGGTACTGCTGACGCCGGTCCCTGTACTCCTGGCGCAGAAGTTCACTGCGTTGCTGGGCAGACCACGTACGATGGGACGCGACATCTACGACATCTCCTGGCTGCTGGGCCAAGTGAAACCGGACTATGCATACCTGCAGGCCAAAGCCGGTATTCCAGACGAGGGACACTTGCGCCAGGTCGTTCTGGACAAGTTGGCCACGCTCGACATCCCTGCGCTCCGTGCCGACGTACTACCCTTTCTCCCGAGTCCGGGGGAGGCCGACCGTATCACGCTGTTTGCTGATCTTATCCGGACGGCTCAGCTGTGACAACTACGGTGCCAATTCGTCGTTCCCGCGTCCCTCCCGTCATTCCCCCGAGGACTTTGTTCCCATACGAGGGGTGCTTCTCCGCGCAGGCGGGAATCCATCCCTTGGTCCCTGCATGCGTATTCTCGTAGTCTCCGATTCGCACGGCAACACGTCCAACCTGAAGGAGGCGATGCTTCGGCATCCCGAAGTCACCCGCGTGCTCCATTGCGGGGATGGCGAGGCCGACGTCGCTGCTCTCAGCGCAGCGTATCCATCCGTGCGCTTCGACGCCGTACGCGGCAACTGCGACCTCGGTGCATTGCTCCCGCTCCAGCGCCTCCTGCGGATCGCCGGCAGGCGCATCTTTATGACGCACGGTCATAGTTATGGCACCAAGTATGGGATGGAATTGCTCCTCGAACAGGGGCGCAAGGAAAGGGCTGACGTCGTCCTCTTCGGTCACACGCACCGCCGTCTCATCGAGCGTCAGGACGGCATCCTCCTCGTCAACCCCGGCAGCATCGGGGGCCGCTTTCCCGCCCGCACGGCCACCTACGTCGTCCTGGACCTGTCAGACGGTGTGGTAACTGCCGAGGGCTACGAACTGTAGCAGCTACGCGTACATTTCGTACGATGGGGGGAGTACTCGTATGATGACGAGAACAGAGATACTATTGATAGTCGTGTGGGTGAGAGGAATGGGTAGATCGTGCGTACATTGAAGCAATGAGCAATCCTCATGAGCTTGTACCTAAGATGGATCGCCCTTCCAAAGTTTGTGTAGTATCAGAAGCGGAGAACTATCCTCCAGCTTGGGTTGTAGACGAAATGAAACGTGTATGGAAGGGCAACCCATTACAAACTCTCCTCATACAGCAAGGAGGTTTCGTATGACAGAGTATATCGGCATTGATGTTTCAAAGCAAACGTTAGCCGTATGGGATGGAACACAAGAGGAGGAAGTTCCCAATGAGAAGGGGTTGAAGACCCTGAAGAAGCTCCTCAAGAAGAGGTATGGAGGAGAGTGGAACGAGACAGTACGGTTCATCTATGAACCAACAGGACCCTATTCAAACTACCTGCGTGTATTTGCTGCAGAGCATGAGGTCCGAGTATATGAAGTAAACCCAAAGAAGAGTGCGAACTTCGCAAAGGTATTGGGGAACAGATCGAAGACCGATACCGTTGATGCGAAGATGTTGGAGGCATTCCATGCCTTGCTCACAGAAGAAGACTTCTGCATCCCAGTGATGGATGAGATAGCGGAGCAGCTGGGAGCAGAGCTTGGAAGTTATGAGATCATCCAGAAGACAAGGACCATGCTTTCCAACCATCTGCAGTCTCTGGAATACAAGAGCGGGGTGGCAAAGAAGCTGAAAGACTCACTCGAGAGGGAGCTCAAGTACCTTAGTACGATGGAGGACCAGCTCGAGAACGAGATGGAGGCAGTTGCAGAGGATCATGAGGAGACACGAGAAGACCTTGGCAACCTTCTTTCCATGAACGGGATCGGGGTCATCTCTGCCATCAATCTTCTGTATCTCTTCCGGAAGTATCCTGGTGCGAATCGAAATGAGATCACCGCACTTGCAGGACTGGATCCCATCCAGCGGCAATCAGGTTCTTCGTTGAATGGCGGAAGGAAAATCAGCAGGGCAGGAGATCCAATGCTCAGGAAGGTCCTGTACCTGGCTTGTATGAACAGTATCCAACACAATGAGTGCATACGAACGTTCTACAAGCATCTCGTTGCTGATAACCACAAGAAGCCCAAAGTTGCCCTGGTCGCTTGCATGAGGAAACTTCTTCTCATCGCCCACCACCTCTATACCACAAAATCCCAATACCGGACCCTTGAACATGACGCCAATCCATGTTTGACCTCTTGACGCGGATCGTAGTATCTCCAGTGAACTCACGACTTGACGGGCGTTCATCTGGACCACTCCATAATAATTGCACCGGAAGTCATTCCAGCACCAAAAGAAACCATAAGCACGTTGTCGCCATTTTTCAGCTTTCCTTCTGTATAAATCTTGTCAAGCGCAATAGGGATAGACGCGGCAGAGGAATTGCCATACTTATCAATAGTAACAACAACCTTTTCCATAGGTATACCCAATTCTTGAGCTCCAGACTGAATGATTCTGAGGTTTGCCTGGTGAGGCACGAACCAATCAACGCTCTCAAGGGGAACATGTGCTTTCTCAAGAACTTTCTTTGAAATACGTGAGATCTCACGGACAGAAAATCTAAATACTGCCTGACCGTCCATTTTAGTGAAGTAACTTCGTTCTTTTAGCACTTCTTTGCTAAAAGGTGTCCTCGAGCCACCAGCGGGTAGCGTGAGATACTCCGCAAGAGAACCATCAGCAAACAGTTCAAATGAAAGGAAACCACCATGTTCGACGTTACTTAGTACAGCAGCGCCTGCTCCGTCACCAAACAGAACATACGTCCCTCTATCTGTATTGTCCATCATCCTGGTGATAACCTCGGCTCCTACGACAAGAACATTCTTGTACATGCCTGATTGAATGAATTGAGCTCCAACAGTAACTCCATATACCCAGCCTGGACAACCTGCCTGAAGGTCAAAAGCAGCTGCATTTTTTGCTCCGATCTTCTCTTGCAGCAGGCAAGCCGTAGCAGGATAATGCATGTCAGGAGAGTTTGTTCCAACAATGATCAAATCAATATCATTCGGAGACAGATGGGCATCTTCCAGCGCCCGTTCAGCAGCAATTTTTGCAAGGTCACTCGTTGCCTGGTCTTTTCTCGCAAAACGCCGTTCCGTAATTCCTGACCTGCTCTTTATCCATCCATCAGTCGTGTCGAGAATCTTCTCCAGATCAGCGTTGGTGACAATCTGTTCAGGAACATAACTGCCCAACCCGACGATTCCTACCATCAAACAACTCCTGCATTAAAGAGTTTCATTATCAACAAAAACCGCAGCAATAACACCTTGTGCTACCAGAGAATCACCACAATAGATCTTGCTCTCACTTCTTGCAACGTTATGCCTGAAAGAAAGAAGCCTTGATTCTACAATAAGAGTCTGTCCAGGAACCACCTTTTTTAGAAACCTGAACTTGTCCACTCCGGCAAAAAAGCCAAACAAGTTCCTATTCTTTGGAACAGTAAGGATCAGAAATGTAGATACCTGCCCGGCAAATTCCATCAGAATAACACCAGGAACAAGTGGCATCTGTGGAAAGTGTCCCTTGAAAAAATACTCCTCTCCAGTAAAAGTCTTCTTGCCTGTCACGCTTTCTCCGGGCACAAGATCAGTTATCTCGTCGACAAAGAGGAATGGTTCTCGTTGAGGGAGTATTTGTTCTATATCCCCCTTGGACAACTTACGTTCGTTCGTGGTCGTCTTCAACTAGGACCTCCAGCTCAAATTATACGACATCAAGAGGATTTATGGAATTCATCGCACGAGACATCTCTATATTCTTTTTGCAACGTTTCGATCAGTGCTTTCACGGAAAGTATCTCTTTTACACGATACGCATTTGCACCAGCAAAAACAAAACCATGCTCAAGATATCCTTTCTTGGCGTTGGTTAATGCAAGTGCAATACAATAAGGAGAATTGGCATAATCACACGGCTTTAGACATTTCCAGGGGCAATGCATTGGTTTTTTGATCCCCTGGCTTACGTCATCCAGGAATTTATTCCTGATCGCCCGTCCTGGCATTCCAACAGGACTATTTATGATGACAATATCCTCTTGTTTGCTTTTTATGTAAGCTTCTTTAAATTCCATTGACGCGTCGCACTCGTATGTTCCTACAAACCTTGTTGCCATCTGAACTCCACTTGCTCCCAACTGAAGAGCCCTGTAAATGTCGGCTCCGGTAAATAGACCACCTGCGGCAATGACAGGAATGCTTTCCCCGTAACGTTGCTCGTACGTTTTTATGACGGCAATAACATCGGGAAGGATCCTTTCCAAGGCGTAATCAGGGTTATCGATCTCTTCCCTTTTGAATCCAAGGTGCCCACCAGCCATTGGGCCTTCAACAACTACAGCATCCGGTACTAACCCATACCGCTTCGCCCAATATCTGAAGATAAGTTCTGCAGCTCTTCCTGAGGAAACGATAGGAACAAATTTTGTCCTATTCTTTTCACTCTTGCCCTGCAAAATCTTCTCCGGGACTTTGAGAGGAAGCCCAGCTCCTGAAATAATGAGATCAGCACCCTCCTCCACTGAAATATTGACGTGTTCATCATAGTCTGAAAGAGCTACCATGATGTTGACACCGATGATGCCTTTCATCTCTTTGGCTTTCCTTATTTCTTTTCTAAGAGCTCTTGCGTTTGCCTCTCTGAAATCTTTGGCAAAGTCCGGCTCTAACATACCAATCGCTGCAGAAGAAATAACTCCAATAGCTCCTTCCTTTGCAACTGCTGACGCTAAACCTGATAAAGAAACACCAACACCCATGCCTCCCTGAACAATTGGTATACGAGCTTCCAGATCACCTATCTTGAGAAGTGGCATCTCGCTCATATAGTAACCCCCAAAAATGGCTTTTTACTTTGCTTGTCATCAATGGTGAAACAATTCAAAACTGTCAGGCACTACCACGGAAACATCATTCCAAGGTACTATAGTCCCTTTGTTGAAGAAATTTCGAAGATGCCACATCGACTCATTCAACATGGAGGTGAACAGTGTGCTCGGTCCGTCATTCCCGCGTCCCATCCGTCATTCCCCCCCGAGCATTTCTTTCTAATGCGAGGGGTGCTTTCGGCGAAGGCGGGAATCCAGTCTTGTCCTTAGATCTTTCGTTTCCGTTCCCGGTTCGTCTCTCACCGCAGCAATTGGCAGTATACTAATATAGTAGAGGGGCGCTTGGTATGTCGCCCCGATCTCGGGAGGAATGCGATGCTGGGAGCAGTGGCAGGCGACATCATCGGTTCGGTGTACGAGTTTCATGCCATCAAGTCGATGGACTTCCCATTGTTCAGCGAGGGCTCAAAGTGGACAGACGATACGGTCCTGACCATGGCCGTGGCCCAGACGCTGCTGACAGGCCGCCCATACGAAGAGACGCTGCGCGAGTTTGCGCTGGAGCATCCAGATGCTGGGTTTGGTGGGCGGTTCAGGCATTGGTTCACCACGCCAGGGGCGAAGCCGTACGACAGCTTCGGCAACGGGTCGGCCATGCGCGTCAGCCCTGTGGGCTGGGCCTTCGACACTTTGGAGGAAACGCTGGAGGAGGCGCAGCGTTCAGCCGAGGTGACCCATAACCATCCGGAGGGTATCAAGGGTGCTCAGGCCACGGCGGCTGCCATTTTCCTTGCCCGCCAGGGGACCAGTCAGGTTATCATCCGGGATGTGCTTGAGACTCGGTTCGGGTACGACCTGCACCGTGCCTACGAGGACATCCAGCCATCCTACTCGTTCGACGAGACGTGCCAGCGGTCGGTACCCGAGGCGCTTATCTGCGCGCTGACCTCCATGTCCTTCGAGGGCGCGGTGTGCCGCGCAGTTGCTCTGGGCGGTGACGCCGACACACAAGCCGCCATCGCAGGCTCGGTGGCCGAGGCACTCTATGGTGGAGTTCCAGACAGTATTGCCAAAGAGGCACGCGCCCGCCTGACCCCGCAGTTCATCAGTATCCTTGACGCTTTCCAGGACAAGTACCACATCCAGCATTCATAGGCGATCCAGCACGTTGCAGTCAAGCGTTACCCTTTCCAAGTGGTATCGCTTGGCGGCAACGAGATATTACTCTATTGC
>NZ_QXIU01000121.1 GCF_003570935.1 Candidatus Cryosericum odellii | reverse complement strand
GTCAGGGTCTTGCTGCGCTCCGCCTGCATGAGGGCCGGCAGTTGAAAGCACAGTGATTTTCCGCCGCCCGTGGGCAGAACGGTCAGCACATTCTTGCCAGCCAAGGCCGCCTGGACAATCGCCTCCTGGTTGGGCCTGAAGTCGTCAAAGCCAAACAACTGGCGCAGCTTCTCACGCGGGCTGGAGGACCGGCACCAGGTGCACGAGGGATCATCGCAGGTGGACTCGCGCAGGTNNCGACCCAGGGCGCCTGCTCGCGCGGCCATTTGCCGATGACCGAGACGCCGTCCTGTTTGTCGATCCATGCGAGCACGACTGCCAGAGCCCATGCGCCCATCTCGTCGTCCCATGCCTGCTGGACGACAGCGGGCAGGGTGTGTAAACACAGGCGCGGTCCCCATAGCTGCTTCACAGTTGCCAGCAGCTGCTCCTGCGTGAGTATGGTCCCGTCGCCGATTAACTGGGACGTGATGTCAGCGGTCTTGGCGCATCGAGCAAGCAGAGTGACCAGGACTGACCGCACGTCAGCTGGGAAGCCGGCAAAGGCCGCGGCCTCCTCATTCATCAGCTGGACAGATGCCTGCGAATCCTTGACCGGGTCATTCTGCGCCAGCGGGTATGGCTTGTAGTCCTTGTACAGGTGGTGATAGGGATTGGTGGGGAACGCGACCGGACTCAGGTACAGCGTGTCGATGACCGGCTTGTTGCCAACCGCCGGCTGCATCGTAGGGAAGCGCTGTTCCAGAAACGGGATATCGGAGTCAATAATGTTGTGTCCTACCAGGATATCCGCCAGCTCTATCTGCTCGATCAGGTCTCCGATCTCCTTGGCAGCACGCATACCAGTCTCAGGGCTCACCTGGTCTGCGGTGGTGTACACTGCCCACCCGGCACTGATGAGGTGTTCGCCCTTTCGGTCCCTCTCTATGTCAAACGCGCACAGTCGTTTCATCCTATCCTGCTAGTAGCATAGCACACGGACATTTGCATGTCACGTGACATTAAGCCAGATGCCCCGCCAGGAAATATTGTTGGTGCCAAATGCAGTCAGGAGATTTACCCCTGACTTTCCTGGTGCACACGTATCATAGAAGACTGTCTACTGCTCGCAAGGGAGGCGCGTGTATGACTGCGACGCCGCTGTGCGAGAGTCAAACATCGGTTAGTTGTTCTGAAGTTCCGTTTTCCACTTCTTTTTGCTGCACCTCGAGGGCATGGATGTTCTCGAGGATTCCGTCAAGCTTATGTGTTCGCACTCCAGTAAGTTCTTTGAAATCTTCCTCGACGTTCTGGATGTGCTTTTCGAGCTTTTCGTACTTATCCGTAAACTGTCCCCACTGTTTATCGAACTCGGTGAACTTCGCCAGGATTTGGCCAACGTTCTGTTGACTGGAGAACGTGTCGGTTGCTTGATGGATAATGGCAAGCACAGCGAACAACGTTGATGGTGAGCACAAGATGACATGTTGGTTCAAGGCTTTGTCGAGAAGCTGTGGGTCCTGCTCTTGTGCAAAGGCGAACACCGACTCAACCGGAATAAAGAGGAGGACGCAATCGACTGTTCCATTTCCTGGATCGATATATCCTCGTGAGTTGATCTCTTTAACACGTTGCTGCACGTCTGATAGAAATTTCTTCGTGAACGAGGATCGTTCTTCCTCTGTGGCAGCACTGATGACACACATATAGTTGTCCAGCGGGAATTTGACATCCATGTTCAATCGCAGGTTTTTGGGAAGGAAGAATGTGAAATCCGGGCGATTGCCGGAAAGCTCCTCTTTTTGTTTCCGATAATTGACGTCTTCCCTAAACCCAGCGGCGCGGAGAATGTCGTCAGCCATGCGCTCACCCCACTGCCCACGCGTTTTGCCGCTGGCAAGGGCTTCCTTGAGAGCAGTAGTTATATCGGTAAGTCTACTGGTTTGCGAAGACGCATTAGTGAGTTGTTGCGTAAGCCCGCCAAACTGGTTTTCTCCCTTTTCCTTGAGTTCATGTATGGCGCTCTGGACCTTAGTAAGTTCGGTGTTCATCGTTCCCAGTGTCTGGTCTATAAGGGCTTTTTTATTGTCCAGGTATTGAGCTGCTTGGCCCTGTTGCTCTGCCAGTTTACTGCCGGCGATTATTGACAATTGGTTTGTAACGGGGCCAAGAGCGTCCATCGAAAGGCTTTTGAATGATGCGGCAGCTTGACTGCTGAACGCTTCTCTTGCTTGATCGATTGTCTTCTGATTGTTTGTTGCTTGCGCGTGACGCAGCAGCAAGCCAATAGCGATTCCAATAACAACTCCTATCGCAATGCCAATGATAAGGAATGACCATGCATTCATATAACTGCCTCCCTTGTGACATGAACAACACACATGTGTAAACTCATTATGGAAGAATTTGCAATGATAGCCAGCAGAAGGTTTTGCTGAAAAAGGAGCGGTCCAAGCCGTCCACTGAAACCAGATGATTTGTTTAGGACATGCCGAAGCACATTGACAAACCCGCCAGTCGGCTACAGTAGTACTGTCGACTGTGTTGGAGGGTGGAAATGCTTCCTGCGTTCTTGGGCATCAC
>NZ_QXIU01000120.1 GCF_003570935.1 Candidatus Cryosericum odellii | reverse complement strand
AAGTATGTCTGCATCCTTCAAAGCCTCGATCATTTCCTCCTCGTTAAACTTAACTCCCGTTTTTGTCCATCCCGTTACAGTAATATCACAGTACTCTTTTAAAAGATTCAGATGTTTATCATTTATAAATGCAGTTACACGGTTTTTAACTTTTCCATTTTCAGCCCTCCTTTTTTTGTCCGTATTCTTCGAGGAAAAAGGAGCGCATGAATTGCACGTTTTCATCACTTATGCACACCGGACCGCCCAAAGCCTGTACGTCGACGAACACTCTCGCAGCCTTCTCCACTATCTGGCAGATGACGAACGCTTCCTTCATGTTTCGTCCAATACAGACCGGTCCATGGTTGGCAAGGATTGCTGCATTTCGTCCTTCGAGGGCTATCATTCCATTTTTTGTAAGTTCATCGGAACCAGGAAGACCATACTTTGAAACTCTAATTGAACCTCCAACTATCTGAACCATATCATCGAGTATGGGGGGAATATCCTTATGAGCTGCAGCTACGATACATGCGTTAGTTGAATGGTTGTGTATTACGGCGTTTATGTTTGGACGTGCCACATAAATTGCAGCATGAAGGGGGGTTTCCGTTGAAGGCTTCAAATTCCCTTCATAACTCAAATCGTGTATGTTTACTTTTACCATGTCACAGGGTGCCAATTTGTAATAGTCGATCCCGCTCGGCTTTATGTACATATAGTCATCATCGATTCTCTCGCTGACGTTTCCCCATGTACCAGCAGTCAGCCCCATTTCACAAAGTTGAACACCTGCATCGCATACTTCCTTGTTTATTGCATTCAAATCCATAGTTCTCACTCCTCTCCTATTGGGAATTTTATAAATTCTGCCCTTTCCTTCCAGTATCCTTTCATGTTGCCCCTCAGTTCCTTGAATAACTTGTAAAGCCTGATATAGACTATGTGGTTTGTATTGTCGGGCATGAAAACCTCAGAATCGGGACACCCTGAAGCTTCAATTCTCATATCAAAGGCTTCCCCTAGAAGATAATATATACCCTGAATACCGGGTTCACAAATCTTTTTCCTTACCATTAGCTTTCCAAGGCAATCCGAGAAAAGCTAGCAGATAAAGCTGCTCTGCGCTCCACCTTGTGAGCCTCGTGACCGTTCTTCGAAACGATGATCGCCATGATTTCCTCCATAATATTCAACTCTCGAGATGAGTATACCTTTGTTCAGCAGGGGACTCAAGGCGAATGGGGACTGCGGAGCACGGCCTTGGATAGCGCTTGACGTCGCCGTTCCGAGGCCGATAATAGCCATAGCGACGTGCGGTCGGAACACCGATGGCGGAGGTACACAGGGAAAACGGAGGAAGCACCAAGTGAACATCATCCTCAGCCGCAAGGGCTTTGACAGTGGGTATGGTGGATGGGCGAGCCCCATTCTGCCTGACGGCAGGATGCTCTCGCTCCCGATCCCGGCCAGCAACGGAGTTGTGTCGTATAGTGATCTGTCAGCAGGCGACGGCGTCTCCTATCTGGATATCATGCGTCAGCTGCGACATGGACATCAAGACAGGTTCGTTCTCTCCCATAAGACTTGGCTGCCATCTCGCCAGGGGATCAGCGCACATGTAGACCCCGATCTTGTTGCTTCAGCGTTAGAACGACTTCCTGGCTGGCGTGGCATGTTTGGGCAGGCGAACGCGGCATCAAGCCATCTGCTGAACCACCAAGTCGGCCCCGGCGACCTGTTCCTGTTCTTCGGGCGCTTCCGGCATACAGAACGCGTCGACGGGCGTTGGTCGCCTGCTCATGAGCAGGATATGCACGCTCTCTTCGGGTACCTGTTTGTGGGCGAGATCCTCGACGGGTCAAAGAATACGTGTTTCCCGGACTGGGCACTGCGTCATCCGCATACACAGGAGTGCTTCCTGGATTCCTCCGCGTACAAGCACAACCAGATCTTCGTCGCTGCTCCCACGATCCCTGGAACGAAGGTGCTGGGATGGGGACGCTTCCTTTGGAATGAGCGCCTCCAGCTGACACGGCCTGGGAGCACGAGCCTCTGCGACTGGCAACTGCACCCTTGTTTCCGTGAGGTCGAGGATATGTCGTATCATCCAGGAGGAGAGTCCCGATATGGATGGCATGACGAGACGTTCTGCGCTGCAAAGAAGGGTCAGGAGTTCGTCATCCCCGCTGGGCACAACGCAGTGGAAGAGTGGGCGATGGAGTTGATTAGGGATATCCTGGCCGAACACTGACCTGTAGGCATTGCGCCGGATCCTGGGCGCGCAGTCAGGCATGACGATGTCAGTATGTCAGGAGGCATTCATGGCAGCCGATCCAAAGAAGGACATCCGTTTCAGGATCGTCTCGGTCCTGGACTAAGCTCGCTTTCGCGATGATGATAAGTAGAGACTCCCCTGAGCAACCTCCCCAGGTAGTGGGGTTGCCATTTCCCATGGCAACGACGTTGCGCGTCGTACAGTGGAACATCTACATGAGTTGCCACATTGAGAGCATCGCCAACTTCATCATGAACAGCATTGGTCAGGGCCCGGCAATTGTCTGTCTGGAGGAGGTCAAGCGCTCCGCCTATGACACACTGAGGAATCTCCCGAATCTGACATCGTCGTGCTTCAGTCTCGACCTGCGTGAGCCGGGTGGCAACGAAGGCGATGAGAGGAAGATGGGCATCGCAGTATTCAGTTTCGGATTGCCGATCATCTCTCCGGAGTTGCTAGATCGAACGGTGTTTCCCGAGCGGACGCTCTCCGTGCTCCTTCATGGTGTCTTTGGACCCATCCGGGTGGTTGCTTTTCACTCGTTGACGGGGGTTGGCTACCACAAGGCTAAGTCCAGCAATTTCGCCTCTATCGCCGATTACCTGCAACTCCACAAGAGCGACCTTGACTTCCTCTGCTTCGACGCGAACGAGCCATGGCACGATGACATCGACCCCACGAAACTCGTTTTCTGGCCCCGTGGCAAGACAGCAGGTCTCATTATGGGGAGCAAGAAGGTTCATGACCTGTCCGATTCGTATGTCGAGCATCTTAGGAGCACTAGACACATCGACAATGCGCGGGATCCGTTGACCGTATCGCACGTCACCCAAGGGACACCGCGGCGGTACGACTACATCATGCACTCGCGGAGATGGACAGTGGTCAACTGCTCCTATCCATACGCCGAGTCAATCGCTGCTAGCAGCGATCACTCCGCGGTCATTGCAGACTACGAGCTGCGGTGACTGTCCCTTCCTGTTAGCGGGGGACAGACAGCTGTCCTGCTGAGTCATGCGCTCAACGATCAGTCCTTATCTTCGGATGGCCTCGGTGATCGATGCAGCAAGCTGCTTCGGGTCATAGGCGGCCTGTGCCCTGACGTGCAGGAGAGGCAGTCCTGCCTTTGCCAGGACTCGGTCGACGAACGCGTCGCGTTCCTGCCGGTCTTCTCGGTCGTGCGAAGAATCGTCCAGTTCTATGGCGAGGACGGGTGAGATGGCGTTCCTGTCAAAGAGCACGAAATCAACCGACTTGCGGTCAACCTTGTTGTGGAACGCCTGGTAGGACCCGGTGCCCTTCTCGACAGTCACGAGGTTGTTCAGTGACACTTGTGGAAAGATGTAGTACTTTGAGCTGTCGGTCACCTGCTCCAGCACCCCGAAGAACGAGCGTTCTGCCTTGGACATCAGGTACCGCTTGAGGACGTAGGGTAGGTCCTCAGATTTCTCCGAAGGTGTTCCCTTGTTCCGAGAGCCTTTAGTAGACTGAAGTACGAGAAGACCCACGGCAATTAGGAGGATGATCCACCAGTACTGTTTCAGAAGCGTCGACAACATACTTGCATCCCCTTCAGGAATCTGCAGCAATCACATGATACCACTTCTGTTCAATAGACAGAACAGCAGAAGCGTCTCGTCAGGGCTGGATTCCCGCCTTCGCCGAAAGCACCCCTCACCTTGAACCAAAGGGCTCGGGGGGGGAATGACAGACAGGTGTCGAACGCAGGGTGTCTCCTATAACATGGTCCAGGGCACGGCAGTTGTTTCCAAAATGGAAATAGTTCAACCTGATAGATGACGTCGGACGTCTCGACAGGTCGGGTCCAACCATATGGATGCAATCTTGGCTTGCTGAGCGGGGTCGACCATTTTGTTGATGCCAACAAGATGGTCGGTCTTGGCTCTGGGTATCGGTGGGGAGTTGAGGATGTGGTGCTGGCACGACACGCTAGACCATTTCACTATGATTCTTTGATGACGCAACTCGACAACAGGAGAGGCACACGGTGCTATACTACGCTATGACTAGCGCCTGATGTACCTCCGTCAGGGGAGTGTCAGTTGATGAGATCGCCCTCCGGGGTATGAGGCCGCGATGGGCAAGGGGATGAATGTGCAGGCGGAGAAAGGAGCCGGCAATGGCTATCCACATCGTAACAGACAGCATGGCATGCCTGCCGCAAGGGTATGCCCAGGAGCACGGTGTCACCATCGTGCCCCTTAGGGTCTCGCTCGACGGCGAGTACTTCCGCGATGGCATCGACATTGCGAACGACGAGTTCTACCGTCGTCTCGTGGCGGGCGCGAAAGGGGGCAGTACGCAGCCGTCACCCGAAGAATTCGCTTCTGCATATCGTGCCATTCTGGACAAGGACCCTGCAGGAGACATCGTGTCGCTTCACGTCAGTTCACGCCTGTCGGGGACACTCAATGCGGCTCTCACCGGGCGCAACCAGCTGGACACAGTTCACGTGCAGCTTGTAGATACCTGGAATGCCGGTCTCGGTATCGGATTTCCGGTGATGCGAGCAGTGGAGCTTGCCGAGGCAGGAGCACTGCTGTGGCAGGTCGTCGCTGAGGCGGAAGCGTTGTGCCAGCGGACCCATACCTACTTCGTGCTTGACTCTTTCACGTATATCGAGAGGGGCGGGCGCATTGGAAAGGCTGCTGCCATCGCTGCCAGCATCTTGAAGATCAAGCCCATCCTCACCTTCACCCAGGGGGCCACGGATGTCGAGGACCGTCCCCGGACCAAGAAAGTTGCGCTGGAACATCTATGGGCAATCATCGACAAGCACGTGCAGAAGGGGATCGAATACATCGGGTTCCAGTATGGCACCAACCGGGACGAGGTTGAGGGCTTCCAGCGTGAGTTCACCTCCAGGTACAACCTGCCGAGCATGCTGGCCCAGATTGAACCCGTTCTCGGAAACCAGGTGGGGCCCGATATCCTCGGAGTCATCATTTCAGAGAAGAAGCCGCAATAGCACGGTCGGCGCACAGGCTCCTGGCTGGATGAAGACAGGGAACACGACAAGAACGCAAAGAAAGAAGGAGAGTCCTATCAAGAGATCCGTCGCAGTGTTTTTGATAGCCTTGGTTTTGTTTTCTGCCTTTCAGGCGACAGTAAGAGTAGAACTCGCGAAGGCAGAAACCCAGCCGATATGGCCCATGGAAGGGTACGATGCAAGGCATACAGGGCAATGCCCGTATGATACGTCAACAAACAATGGGAATCTCGAGTGGAAGTTCAAGACAGGCGAGAAGATCTGGTCCTCCCAAGCCATTGGTTCAGATGGAACGATCTATACAGGTTCAAGGGACCGTTACCTCTACACACTGAACCCTGACGGTACGCTGAAGTGGAAGTTCAAGACAGGTGGCTGGATCGTCTCCTCGCCTGCTCTTGCTTCAGATGGAACAGTTTACGTAGGTTCAAGAGACGAGTACCTTTATGCAATCAACCCTGACGGCACGCTTAAGTGGAAGTTTGAAACAGGCGACGTGATTTACTCTTCCCCTGCTATTGCTTCGGACGGAACGATTTATGTAGGAGCAAATATCAACCACCTTGACATATTCAACTTTTTGCAAAGCTACCTCTACGCACTTAATCCTGATGGAACGCTTAAGTGGAAGTTTGAAGCAGGTAGAAGGATCCAGACTTCTCCGGCCATTGCACCAGATAGAACAGTCTACGTAGGGTCCAATGACCGCTATCTCTATGCGCTTCATCCTGATGGTACGCTCAGGTGGAAATATAAAACAAATGGCAGGATCTGGTCTTCCCCTGCTATTGCTTCGGACGGAACAATCTACGTAGGGTCAAATGACCGTTATCTCTACGCGCTCAATCCTGATGGTACGCTGAAGTGGAAATACAGAACAAGCCACTGGATTATCTCTGCGTCCGTCTCTTCTCCGGCCATTTCTTCAGACGGAACAATCTATGTAGCGTCATGGGACGGCTACCTGTCTGCAATTAACCCTGACGGCACTCTTAAGTGGACATTTAGGACAGGTTGGCCCAGTGCTGGTCCATTCCAGAATCTTTTGAAGAAACCGCCTGTCTGGATGACAGCAGGCCTTGATGAGATTACCTCTTCACCAGTCATTTCTTTTGAGGGAACAATCTATATAGGCTCAAACAACAACTACCTCTACGCACTGAATGCTGACGGCACGCTCAAGTGGAAATTCAAGACAGGCAACGGGATCTTCTCGTCACCAAGAATTTCCTCCAATGGCACCGTCTATGTAGGGTCCTGGGACGGGTACCTTTATGCAATTGGCGGCTAGTCATCATCTCAGTCGCTTTGGAAAGAAGGCGAAAGGAATTGAACGTGAGCAATGAAGTGTTGTTCTTTTCGATTGTCATTCCTGCTTACAATGAAGAAAACTATATTGGCAAGACACTCTCTGCGCTGAAGGAGCTGGACTATCCGCCCAGCAGGCTTGAGGTCATCATCGTGGAGAATGGTTCTACGGACCGGACGGACAGCGTTGTCGCAGCAAACGCGCCTGTGTCCGCGAAGGTCGTCAGGATTGCAGAGACAGGGGTTTCACACGCACGGAATCTGGGTGCAGATCTCGTCTCCCAGGCGAGCGACTGGGTGATCTTCCTCGATGCCGATACCTATTTTGCGCCGACCTTTCTCAGGGAACTTGACCGTTTCCTGAGGGCGAACGCCGGCAGAAACCTGGGGACTGGGATGGTCTCGCTCCGCCCCGTTCCTGACTCGAGGGTCGCCAGAGGATGGTATCACTTCTTCAATTTCGTCAGTTATGTCACCAGAACGACCAAGTCTATCCAGTTCATACGCCGGGACCTCCTGGGTGACATCCGGTACGATGAGAGCCTGACATTCGGAGAGGATGAACAAATGCTCAAGGAATGCCGCCGCCATGTTCGTCACTTCTATTTGAAGACCAGGAGCGTCTTTTCGTCAACAAGAAGATTCCTGCGGAACGGATGGATACGGGAGCTTTTCACCTCAATTCATCTGATCGTCCTTCCATATAGGAAAAAGCAATCAATTGACTACACGGCTCCCCGCTAGGCAACCATACCAGTATTCACGCAGTCAGGACACCGATCGCGGAGGCACGTACGGAAGGCAGCTGGATTCCCGCCTGCGCCGACAGCACCCCTCGCCTTGGACAAAAGGGCTCGGGGGGGAATGACGGATACAAGCTGGATTCCCGCCTGCGTGGGAATGACAAATGCAAGCGGGAATGACAGAAGGGTGCAGGGAGGACGGGGGCGTGTCGAATCCTCGGGGCGTCTCTACAGCATGGTCCAGGGCACCGCGACGATGTTCCTGGCCAGGTGCAGGACGCGTGTGCCGGTATAGATGATGGCGGCCGCGGGGCATGCCGGCTCCTGGCCCATGTACCAGCGCAGGTGCTCCGTGTCGGACCATGTGACATGGTCGCTGAGTTTGACCTCGATGGCAGTCTTCTTCTGGTCGCGTTCGACGACGAAGTCGACCTCGTGCAAGGGCCCGCGACGCGTGCGCACAAACCAGATCGAGAGACTGTCCAGGTCCGCGAGCGCCTGGATGCTTGTGCAGACCAGCGCCTCGAACAGGTGTCCAGCCAGTGTGTCATCAATGGATTCTGGTGTTCTCTTGCCCAGCAGGGAGCAGACAAATCCGGTGTCAAACAAGTAGGACTTCCAGTTGCGTCGGACAGATGTCACGCTGGCGAGAGGAGCAGGGGGGACCAGATCCAGCAGGTGAGCTGTCTTTAGTGTCTCCACGTACCTCGCGACAGTCGAGGCGCTGACATGGGCGTTGCTCGCAACCGAGGAGTACTCCAGCAGGGATCCGGTCGTGATGGCGATCATGCGCATGACCGCCTGGTAGTCGATCATCGAAGCGACTGCCGATATGCCGGGCAAGTCACGCTCGATGTATGTCTGGATGTAACTCTCCCAGAAGAGGGCGGCTTCGGCGGGTGTGCCGTCGCGGATGCCGGGCAGACAGCCGGTGAACAGGACTATCTTGATATCTGGGACGGGTGGTGTGTCCTGCTCTGGTAACAAGGTGCCGTTCAACAGGTCGAGTACCCAGGACGGTTTGCCTGTGCCCTGCCATTCGCTCCACGTGGGCTGACGCAGGACGCTGTACCCCGCACGTCCTGCCAGGCTCTCGTGGATTTGCCGGAGCAGCAGGAAGTTCGCAGAGCCGCTGAGGACGAAGCGACGCGACCGATCGTCGTCGACTGCTTTCTTGACGGTGATGAAGAGGTCTGGCACACGCTGTGCCTCGTCGATAACCATGCGGTCCGCCTGGTTGACGAAGCCCTGTGGATCGTTATGGGCTTGGGTCATGGTGGTCAGGTCATCCAGGTTGACGTGCAGGTAATCGGCGAACATTGGCTCATTAGCCAGGAGAGTGCTCTTGCCAGTCTGCCGGGCGCCCGTGAGGGCAAGGACGGGGAAGACATGGTCTGAAAGCTGCAATCGATCTGCCATCCAGCGTGTTCTGTACATTGGCGTCACCTCCTGATGCCATTGGCATCACCTCATGGGGGTATTGTACACAATAGCCTCAACAATGCAAGTGAAGCGTGGTACAGGGGACACCCATGCATGCGAACATGGCTGGCCAGCACATGCATGGCGGGCAGCTGGATTCCCGCCTTCGTCGAGAAGCACCCCTCAGAAGCACCCCTCGTATTGAAGAAGAAATACTCGGGGGGGAATGACAGACCAGGGACAGGAAAGAAAAACGCCCCCCACTTGAGGGGGCGTCTGCATCTAGAGTGGAGGGGGCGTGCTGCCCATGAGAACAGCGGCTCGCTGCGTCTTCAGAACGCCGAGGCTGTCGTCCAGCACGGTGAAATGAATGTAGAAGCCATTGGGCTTGAGGTCGCGCGGGATGTCCCACGAACTTTCGAAGCTATTACTGGTCCCAACAGGAATGGTGAGGTGCGTGACGCCCGCCGCAAATTTCTTGTTGGCCATCCACTGGTAGAAGAGATTACCTTTGGCATCGGTGATGGTCCAGTCATACTGCTGGGTGCTGGGAAAGGTCAGGACGAGTGGTTTGCTGGTCAGGTTCGTGATTGTGTACTTGACCGTGATGGTTGTTCCCACGCGGTAGATGAGTTTGTCCGTCGTAAAGCTGACGCTTAGGTCTCGGGTGCTTGTCTGGCCGACCGCGAACTGCGTCTTCGTACCGGTCGGTTCGGTTGTTGTGCTGGTCAGCACGAACTCTAGTTCATACGTTCCGGAAGCGAGCTTCCCGGGCACTTGCCACGAGCCATTGAGCTCCATGGTCTCGCCCATCATGACGGTGCGGCTGGTTACGATGTCTGCGAACATCTGGCCGGTCGACCATCGGGCAATCACCTTGCCGCCCTGTCGCAGAATAAGGTCGTAGACCTGGGATGTCATAAAGGTCAGGACAAGAGGCTGGTCGTTGCCGTTGTAGAGGGTGTAGCGCCAGTCGATGGCCTCACCCGGTACGTACGACAGCTTACCGGTCGCCAGCGTCACCGTTGGCGGCGCGTAGCGGATACCAACGGGTGGGCCGGCCGCGTTCACCTGGCGCACGCTTAGCGTGACTGCCAGTGCAGCTATCAGGAGTACGATCAGTAGTCTCTTCATCGGTGTCACCTCCATCTGGCGGCCCTTGCGGGTCACCATCCTTCTGCCAGTTTGACGAGAGCTGGCGGGTTCTGGTTCCCGTACGTCGTCACAACTTTGCGCATTGTGACGTGAATGTCAAGGATGGTCTTGCATGTTGCGGGGTGTGGAGTATGGTTGGGTTAGAGGCCCAGGAGGCCTGAAATCACGGGAGGTGTGACATGTCACGACCGATTCACTTTGACTTGGGGGCGGCAGACCCGGCACGTGCGATTGCATTTTATAAGACCGCGTTTGGCTGGACCGTGGAGAAATGGAATGGACCGACCGAGTACTACCTCATCACGACGGGTGCTCCTCGCGAACCCGGTATCAACGGGGGTCTTGCACCGTCCAAGGACGAGGGCGTCGACACGAACCTGACCTTGGGTGTCGCGTCGCTGGAAGAGGCCATGGCGCGTGTCACTGTTGCCGGAGGTACGATCGTGGGCGACATCCACACGAGCCCCGGGGTGGGACGCATGGTGACCTGCAAGGACACGGAAGGCAACAGCTTTGGTCTGATAGAGGAGCAACGGCCCGATAAGCACGTCGAACTGGGCGAGCTGTCAGGCGTCTAGGGAACTGAGGTCAGGGTCGGCCTGACCGGGACATGCAAAAACCCCTGTGCCGCAAATGGGCACAGGGGTGAGTGTTTTTGTTACGGCTGCTTCTCGCCGTTCAGGACCTTCAGTCGCTCTTCGTACTCTTCCTTGGTGATATCGCCTCCAGCAAACCTCTTCCTGAGGATAGCCAGAGCTTCGTCCTGCATGCCGTGCATCGGGCCGTGATCGTCATACATGCCATACATCCCGTGCATGCCGTGCATACCATGCATACCGCAACTCATGCCATGTCGTCTCCACGTCACCATACGAATGATCCAGACAATGACCGCGATGAAGAAGATCAGGCACAGCAGGCCCAGAAACATACCCCCGAAACCAAACATACCTCGTCCCCCACCATATCTGCCAAATTCCATCATAGATATCATTTCTCCTTTCCATGGAGCGCCTTCGCGTCCCTGTACTTTCTACTTTCTATACGCATCATATAGAGGTTTCGTACATTCGATTGTGAAGGTGGAACGGCTGACAACTGTGGTCTGGCCCACAGGGCTGCTACGACGTTCATTGCTCGTTCTGGCGATCCTAAGTCAGGATCCTGCAGACGTCGGCAATCTGCTGGACCGATACCAGCGGGGAACCGTACTGGACGTATGCGAGCAGGCGTGCAGTGGGCATGATGGCGACATGGGCTCCACCCGACCGGGTGGGCGGAGCACCTCCACAGGCAACAACAGAGCGGACGATCTGGTCGCATCCCGCGTCTTTCAGGATATGGGAGCAGAGGAAGGACGCCCTCGTTACCTGCAGCACGGGGTCCGCTTCGTCACCGTCTGCGGCGACAGTACTGCTCCAGTTCCGGGTCTCGATGGCATAGAGACCCGGGGGGCCGACAAGAAGGTGGTCCAACTGCGCTGTTTTCAGGTAGCTGTCTTCGAATGGAACGTCCTGGTTGGTGCTGAGGTGCAGGTCGTTGATCAGGACGAAGTCGTCCGGAAGGGTGTTGAGCGTCCTGATGACCGCACGTTCTGCGATAGCATTGGCCAGGACACCAGAATGGGCGAGGACTTCGACGCCCTTGACGATGCGGCGGGCGCCTTCGACACGCCTCGCGACCTCGGTGTCGCGGTCGGCGATGAAATCTTCAAGGGCACGTTCAGCGGGAAGGACGGCACGTGACCTCACGCGTACCTGCGCGCGTTCCTGGGCCTGCCGACTCAGACGGGACAACCCGGCCCACAGGCGGGTCGCCGCACGCAAACTCTCGGGGTCTGAGCTGCCAGCCAAGCGTGCCGTCTCCTGCCCAGAGCGGGCATGAATGCGGGCAATGTCCTCGGCACTGGTGGATCGCTGTTCTGCCAAATCGTGTTCCAGGGCGGCTTGCTGGAGTGCCAGGTCGTCCCGCGCCAGCGTATCCTGCTGATACAGGACCTTCTGGGCACGAGCCAGCTGGATACCAACGTCGGACGGTTCGTCCACGACGATACCGGCCGTGCGTGCCATGACCAGTACGTCCTTCCATGCCCCGCTTGTACCGATGATTCTTGCCACGTTTCTGCCTCCCCGTCCCAGTGACAGTATAGGCGCAGGGCGGCCTTGTGTTCGTCGACCGCCCGACGTCGTCTTGCTCATACGACTATGACATTTATGCGGGTCAGTGGTGGTGCTCTTCGGCTCCCTCGCCGTGTCCGCCGGCGTGACGGATGAAGACATGGAGCTTGTTGGAATAAGTCAGCAGGTCGAGCATGGCCCCTACGTACTTGCGTGCAGCGGCGACATCATCCGGGTCGTAGGAGCGGGTGGCTCGGACCTGGGCGAACCGCTTGCCAATCTCTTCCTCGACGGCGCCGGTCAGGAAGGCGATGAGCCCGGCGGTGTCGTTGTCCTCGATCGCCCGCTCGGCGCGGGGAATAACAGGTCCCTCGTCGAGTCCAGCGGGCTTGACCCCGGTATAGGGCTCGCCTTCGCCAGTACGGTGTAGCCGCACGGCAGTCTCGAAAAACCACTGGTCCGCTAGCAAGAGCGCGTCGGCGCCCTTGTCGCGCACAGCCATGGTCCTCCGGAAGGCTTCGCTGAGTTCCGCTTCGGCGTCCTGGGGGGCCCAGGGAAGGATGAGCTTGACGTTGCCTGCGGCCAGGGCCTGTCGGGCGGCCTTGACGACCGGTCCGTCCATTGTGTCACAATGTGGAGGCATAGAAATCATCTCCTTTGTCGTGTAGTGGTCGGTGATATGTGCGATACGACCAGGCCCGGGCGGTGCCCGTCAGGTGCTGTCTCCAGCCGCAAAGGAACATCTTCGTCCTTTGGCGACAGGAGGGCACTCCGTTCAGCTGATGCCGTACCAGTTGCCGCTGTTCAGGTCCCCCTCAAAGATCTGTCGGTCTTCGGTGTTGGTAATGCGTGTGCCGGCCTCGCGTGCAAGCTCGAGATAGCGGGTCGCCTCGGGCTCGTTGCCTGCCAGAGCATTTGCACGGGCGATGGCCTCGCAGGCGTAGGCGAGGTCGAACGGCGCCATTTCACCCGGAGAGGTCTCCGTGAGCTCCAGGCAGCGCCTGGCGTGCGCAATGGCCGCCGGTGCGTCTCCCAGCACGGTGTACACGCGCGAGAGCATCCACTCGGCGCGCTGGTGATGGACGGCGGTCCCAGCCTGCAGCCAGTGGTACGCCGACGCCCAGGCGGCATACAGCATGCACTCGTCGTCTGCACTCGAGCGGTCTGTGGTATCCAGCAGTTCCCAGACCTCCCCGTTCAGCTGACTGGCGAACTCGCCGTGTGCTTCGTCAAGGGTGTACAGTCTCTCGTCGTCCATGCAATCACCTCCGCAGAGCCTTCCATGAAACGGGAGCCCTGCCTGTACTGTAGCCCTTCTGGGACTGCGGGTCAAGCTCCCGCATCATCCTGACAAGACTGGATTCCCGCCTTCGCCAAAAGCACCCCTCACCTTGAACCAACGGGCTCGGGGGAAAGCACCCCTCACCTTGAACCAAAGGGCTCGGGGGGCAGAGCACCACTCAGAAGCACCCCTCGTATTGAACTGAAATACTCGGGGGCATTGAAAAGAAATGCTCAGGAAATACGCTCCTCGGATTGAACAAAAGTCCTCGGGGGGGAATGACAGGGAGGTGCGGCGATGGCATGTTACGTGAACTGGCCATCCTATTTTGTGAGTAATGCTTCCTCCAGTGCCTTCAGTTGTGCGGGGAGGACCTCGTGCATGTTTGTGCTGAAGGCTTCAAGTTCCTGTTCAGTCTCGATGAAGGGCCGCAGGTCAGCGGCGACTTGCTGGGCATCGAGAGATGCTGCCTTGTCTGCTGCACTCCGGACGACGCTGACTGCGCTGTCTGCTCCAAGCAGAGCAAGAACTCGTGGCCAGAGCGGCTGGAGCTTCCACTCCTGCTGTTGCGCTTTCTGAAGAAACCACATGAGGTCAAAGACATCACGTCCCTTGAATGGCTGTGTCTGGGAGGATCCTCTCGTGTAGTCCCATCCAAGGAAGGCAGCCAGCTTGCTGGCGAAGAGTGTGGGGAGGTCGTACGCCCGGACGAAGAACATCGTCTTGGCTGTGCTGACAGGGTTCACCTGTGTGCCGTAGATACCGGTTGGTTCAGCTGCAATGTCACAGCGAAGCAGGAGGTTGGGGGTGTCAGCAGACGAGTGGACCAGCCCCAGCTGTTGCAGGATCGGGAAGACCAGCGTGACCGACGTCCCGTTTCCACTGACTCTCGTGGTCATGTGACGATACTGGAGCGCTTTGCTGACGTATTCCCGGAGATCTGCCACGAACGACACAACGTCTGGCTGCCCAGGGACATCGAAGTCCAGGTCTTCGGACAGTCGGGGGAGTCCATATAGCTTGCGCAGACATGTGCCACCGGTGAACAGGTAGTTTCGATACTGCGGATGGTTGTAGACGAAGGCCAGAACCTCATCCTGCAGGACCTCTTTCAATCTGGTGCGCAGGAAGAGAGGGTTGAAACTTTTGCCTGACTGAGCCATGATGGACGCAAGTCGTTCCTCAATCATACGATTCCCTCCGCGGTCAGAATCGACAGGATGCGCTTCATCTTTGGGACGCCGCTGGTGTGGATAGTTGCGACAAGCCTCTTCTTCTCCGACGGGCGCAACGCATCCCAGTTGAGCCGCCCGGTCTCGAGCAGGTAGGAACGCATCGCGCTCGACGTGCTGAATGGCCGTAGATAGAGCATGTCGAACAGCGCCTTGGCGGGAGAGGCAATGCGGACTTCAAGGCCATGATATGCCTCAAGACCATATCCTGTGAACAGATCGCTCCGGATGCTCCGGTAGACAAACCTCCCGAGGGGTGTCGCGTACATGCGAGGAGTCTTGGTCGTGATGCAGGTCAGGGCAAACGGCGATTCGGGGATCATGCCCGCTTTCTCCAGGACATACTCGAGCGACAGGTAAGAGGGAGCGCGCACGATGCCCGAGAGATATTCAAGGTATCGCCGTGTCTGCTCGGGGCTGGACTGCGCTGCTCGCCAGGCCGCTGTCGGTGCATAGAGACCGCTGCGCAGTCTGAGGAGATCCCCCGTGGTCTGCATGCGCTGGACGCGATAATCGAGCGTGGCGGGGGAGACACCCAGGAGGACACCAAGGTTCTGCTTGGTGACGACGGGCATTGTTGCAATTGCTTCCAGTGTACGAGAGCCAATCATGTTCTGCTCCAGTATTACTAAACTTCTTCCATAATAATGGAGCAGAACGTTACTCCTGTCAAGAAGGCTGTGACGCGACGTCAATCGTCCACTGAACTGTCATTCGTGCCTTCGCGGCAGAGCGCCCCTCAGAAGCACCCCTCGTATTGAACTGAAATACTCGGGGGCATTGGACTAACATGCTCGGGGGGAACGACCGGCAATACCTGTGGTGCCTGCCAAAGCAGCACGCCCCGGCCATTGTCCTGACCGGGGCGTCGTGTTGGTAGTACAGACCAGCGCGTGCTAGTCTACGTGGATCGTCTTGGTGTCCGTGTTCTGGGCTTTCTTGGGCACTGTCAACTCGAGTACCCCGTTTTCCATATGGGCAGTGACATTCTCGATGTCGACAGGTTCCTCGAAGTGGAACTTGCGCTCGTAGATTCCGCCCATGCGCTCACGGTACACGGTCTTCAGGGTCTCGTCCTCCTTCTTCTCCTCTGCGGCCGTCTGGATGCTGAGGCCGTTGTCCTCAGCTGTGATGGCGACACGCTCCTTGGTCACGCCCGGCATGTTCATGAGGATAACATACTTGGTGGCGTCTTGCTTGATGTCTGTGGCGGGCAGGCGCCCTGACCGTCCGGCTGCGCGCAGCACGGCATTCATGCGGTAGGGAAACATGTTGGTCAAGGTCGGGGTGGAACAGCAATCACTCATCGTGACAGGGTTCGTATTGGTATCGCAATACATCGTGGTGCCTCCTCTATTGTTGTCATTTCTCTCCGGTATACACCGGTCATCGTTTCATATACAGTCGCCGGCTGCCGTTCAGGGCTTCCGGTTACATCTAATGGTATACGCATTAGCAGTCTCGTGACAAGACTGCTAATCTTGAACGACCGTCATGATTCTGTAGTGGCTCTCATGCAAGTATTGGTGACGTGTGAGGAGTTTTCTAGGTTATCTCTCTAACGAGGGTGTGCCGACAACAGAGATGAGCGGCAGGAAGCAGGGGATATGAGGTGTGGAGCGAGCTTGTGTCAGCCGGTCGTCGAGGGTCGAGCGGGACGGTTCCTGAGCAGCAGGATGCAGTCGCGGATCAGCAGGACTGCACCGACGCTCATGGCGGCTCCGATCAGCAACGACGCGGCAGGGTCGGCCCATGTGTGACCCGCAGCCGCGAGGGCGATGCCCACGATACCAGCGGCATAGCAGATCTCATCCTTAATGAGCGACAGGAGGCGCAGACGTATCGATGAGCCTTCTCTGGCACTTCGGACGATGTCGAACAGGGGGATGTTGACCAGCAGCATGCCTACCGCCAGTACCGCGATGGCGAGGGCAGGGTTGACCGTCCTGAATGCGCCGCCACGGATCAGGGTCGCCAGTGCCCTCCAGAGGGTACCGACGCTCAGGAACAGGATGATGAATGTCGCGGAGATAAGTGCGGCAGCGTTGCGCCTGCGGCCCCTCCTCCATCTCAGGTACATGTCGACCGGTTTCTGCGACCAGGCCAGGGCGAGGAGGACGACAACAGCCACCACGGCGTTGGCGAGTGTCGCAAACGCCTGTGCGAGGACGGCCAGCATGTGAGTGATGAAGTAGCTGGTCAATTGGACGATGAAGATGGTAATATAGCCCACAACCGCAAATGCGAGTCCGCGGCTTGCGCGTCGAATCTCCTGCATCATGTCCAGCCCGAGCGTCGAGCCGGGTACGGTGGTTGCATCTGGTCTATGTCTGGCACTGCCACGTCGCACGATAGTCTTCTCCTTGCCAAAGGATCTTCTCTTATTCCGATGATATGGTGCCACAGTGAGACGATATTTCAAGAGCAGAAATCGCAGGTCCAGTTCCGATGTTCACGTGGGTATACTATCATCTTATCGCTGCGAGCCACGACCGGCTGTGGTATGAGTCGCGTGCTGCGCTATACTAAAAATTACGCCAGTTGGCGCTGAGGAGGTAGCACATGGACCCATTGTGGGTACTCGTCATATTGATCGGCGGCGCATCGTTGTGCGTTGCAGGCACTTTCATCTTCATAGCTGTCAAGATAGCGAGCGTGGCGCGTCAGGTTGTTCCCAAGGTGACCGAAATGCAGGAGCAGTTGACTGCTGCCGGTGTCGAGATCGCCAAGGTCTCCGAAGCTGTCCAGTCCGCTGAAGCGCAGTTCAACCATCTTGCCGACAAGGCCGCCATAGCCTCCAGTCGAGTAGCGAAGGTCGTGAACGTGGTGCCGCGCGTCATGCACGTGGTCCGCGACGCCGATATCAAGGCGGAGGCAACCGTGCGCGCCGTAGGGATCGTGGCTGCCAGAGCGATCAAGGATGTCCGTGAGCGGTCCTCGTCTTCGCAAGAGGTCACACTGAAATAGGTCTCCTATCTTGTAACACAACTGGGTAATTCCTCTGGTACATCATGTTGAGGGGCGTTTCCGGACATCTCGCAGTGCCTAGTGTTTGTCCTTGCACTGTGGATAAGTTTGTCGGGCTGAGGGGAGAAAAGACGTGAGTGACAAGGAAGTTGAGCGGCGCGCTGGTCCGGCCGGAAGCCTGTTCATCATCGGAGGTGGGCTGCGATCTGTGTCCATGATGCGTGCGTACATTGATCTGTGCGGGGGAGTTGATGCTCCAGTCGTCATTGTTCCGTTTGCCAGCACAACACCAGTGGAGCAGGGCGAACGCATGAAACAGGAAATGCAGAGTCTTGGTTGCACCCACGTGACTGTTCTGGATCGTACCCTTGCATCACCTTCTGTGGACGAGGTACGCTCAGCGGCCGGCATCTATTTCATCGGCGGTGACCAAAGTCGGCTGCGCGATTGCCTGACGGGGACATCCACGCTGGCTGCTATCCGGAAGGCATATGAGCGGGGTGCTGTTGTCGGAGGCACCAGCGCGGGGGCCGCGGTCATGAGTCGGGTCATGTTGAGCGGCAACGAACTCCAGAACCCCGGTGTCGTGAGCCCCGACGAGGGAGATGCGATCGATGCCTTCTCACGGATCCAGCTGGGGAACATCGAGACAACCGAAGGCTTCGGCTTCCTTGAAGGCTGTGTTGTCGACCAACATTTCGTTCGGCGCAAGCGTGAGAACCGCCTGATCAGCGTTGTCCTCGAGCATCCTGACCTGCTGGGTATCGGCATCGACGAGTCGACGGCGATCATCGTCGCTGGCGGGCGCTTCGAGGTGTTGGGCAAGAGCTGTGTCATCGTGCTGGACGATGCCCACGCGACGGACGTGGGCATCGGTCGAGGCGGCAGCCTGAGGTGCGTCGGACTGACGATGCACGTGCTGACTGAGGGTCAGCGTTTTGATCTTGCCACGCGAACGGTTATGCCGTCCACGCGACCACAATTCGCGTCTGGTGAAGGAGGAACGATATGAAGGATACAGTCTTGCGCGCGGCTGATGATGCCCGGACTGAACTGTTGGAGCTGAGTCACCGAATCCATGACGACCCCGAGCTGGGGATGCAGGAGCACCACGCCGTTCAGTGGCAGTCTGAGGTGCTGCAACATCACGGTTTTGAAGTCCAGACGCCGTATGGTGGTCTTGAAACGGCATATCGTGCAACATGTCATGGCAGGTCTGCCGGGCCGCGCATCGCCTTCCTCGCGGAATATGACGCCCTGCGTGGTGTCGGACATGGGTGCGGTCACAACGTTATTGCGGCGTCTTCCGTGGGTGCCGGCATCGCGCTGGTGTCTGTCATGGACGAGATGGACGGCGACGTCGTGGTCATCGGGACTCCGGCCGAGGAGACTATCGGTGGCAAGATTATCCTGGCCGAGCACGGAGCTTTCGACGATGTCGATTTTGCCCTCATGGTGCACCCTGACACCACCAATTTGGTCAAGAGAGGCGGGCGGGCTGCGGTGACCATCAACATCACCTATGACGGACGGGGCGCACACTCCGCCGGTCCTGAGGACGGCATCAACGCGCTGGCCTCGCTGATCGCAGCGTTCAACGGCATCGATGCCGTGAGGCAGGCGTGGGCGCTGACCGAACGGCCGACGATCAACGGTATCATCACTGCGGGCGGCAGCGCCTCCAACATCATCTGTGACCACGCAGTGGCAGAGTTCACGGCCAGGGCGGATTCACGCCGGTTCCTCAAGAAGATGATCGAGGACGTACGGCGTGCCGCGGAGGCGGGGGCGCTGATCACCGGGGCGAAGCTGACCTTTACGACGGATCTCATCTATGCTGAGCGTCATCCGAACCATGTCATGGGCGATACGTTCAAGACCAATATGGAGAGCCTGGGCGAGAAGATGAACGAGCCGGACCCCACTGCGGCGACCGGCTCATCAGATATCGGCAACGTGTCACTGCTGGTACCCAGTATCCATGAGTACCTATGGATCGCGCCCGAGGGGACACTGGCCCACACGGACGTGTTCTGTGCGGCGGCAGCCAGTTCACGGGCCGACGACGTCGTCCTTCTTGCGGCAAAAGGTCTGGCTATGACCGGATATGATCTCTTGACCGATGCTGACTTGCGTCAACGGGTGCGGGCAGAGTTCACTGCCTCGGGTTTGCCGGATCGCGGGTAGTCTTCCTCGATTTCATAGGAGTACACACAGGGACCGGAACCCATCTCAGTTCCGGTCCCTGTGTCACAATGATGTGTTATATGTGTGGCTACAGCTTCAGACGTGGGTCCAGTGCGTCACGCAGGCCGTCCCCCAGGAAGTTGAACCCCAGCACGGTGACGAAGATGGCGAGGCCTGGCCACCAGATCAGCCACGGAGCAGAAAACATGTAGTTCTGCGAGTTGGTGAGCATGTTGCCCCAGCTCGGAATGGGCTGTGGGATGCCCAGGCCAAGGAAGCTGAGTGACGCCTCGTGGATGATGGTGCCGCTGATGGACATCGAGAAACTGACGATGATGGGCGCCATTGTGTTTGGCAGCAGGTGGTTGAACATGATGCGCCAGCCGGAGGCGCCGATTGCGCGGGCGGATTCGACATATTCTTGTTCCTTGAGTGACAGTACCTGACCCCGGACCAGTCGAGCGCTGCTCATCCATCCAAAGGTGACGATGACCAGGATTAGCTGGAAGACGCCGCCCTTCAAGACGGCCGACAGGATGACCATGAGGACAAGAGACGGGATACAGAGCATCATGTCGGTGAAGCGCATAGCAAGGATGTCGACCCATCCGCCGAAGTAGCCGGAGATAAGGCCCACGATCGTGCCGATCACGATACAGAGGAAGCTTGCGACGATACCGATAAACAGGGAGACGCGGGCGCCGTACAGCAGCCGGGACCATGCATCGCGCGCGAGTTCATCCGTACCAAGAATGTGGCTCGGCATGGGAGGCATGAGCTCAGGGCGGCCGATTTCAACGGGTGCCTCGTTGACATTGAGCATGCGGTAGGGATCATTGCCCATCGAGAGCGGTTTGGCAAGAACGGCCATGAGTACGACGAGGATGATAATCACCAGACCGGCCATAGCCATTTTGTTGCGGCGCAGACGACGGAAGACGGCTGACCACATTGATGTTGACGCGGCCGTCGCATTCTGCACTGGTTCATCATTCATGACTTCGGGGGAGGAGGGCTCGGGCATGGCAGCCTCCTAACTGTACCGGATGCGTGGATCGACCACCGCGTAGAGGATGTCGGCGAGCAGACTGCCGGACATCACGAGGATCGCGTCCATCATGACGATGGCCATGCCGACGAAGATGTCGTTGCCCAGCACAGCTTGGATCGTGAGGCGGCCCATGCCATCCAGACTGAACACCTGTTCCGTGATCATGGCGCCTGCCAGCAAAGTCGGCAAGGACAGACCGATGAGCGTAATGATGGGCGTCATGGCGTTACGCAGCGCATGCTTGAACAGGATGGTGCGCTCGGGGGCTCCCTTGGCGCGCGCGGTGCGGATATAGTCCTGGCGAATGACCTCCAGCATCGAGCTGCGGATATACCTCATCCACGAGCCGACGTCCATCAGGCTCAGCACGACGACCGGCAGGATAAGGTGTTTTGCCCGGTCAGCAAACTGCATGATCCAGGGCGCGGCGTAGAAATCGACTTGGCTGCCGCTCACGGTCAGCAGGTCCGTGTGCATGCCTCCGATCGGAAGCCAGCCAAGCTTGAGGCCGAACAGAAGCAACAGCATCAGGCCGAACCAGAATGCCGGCATCGACATCCCGAAGAACGCGAAGAATGTGCCGACGTAGTCACCGATACTGTACTGGCGGATGGCGGAATAAATGCCGAGGGGCAGGGCGATGACAAACGCGAAGATCAAGGACGAGATGCCCAGTGTCAGCGTCATTGGTATCTTCTGCAGGATGAGGGCGCGTGCCGTCTGACCGGGTGCCAGGATCGAGAACCCCCACCCATTGCCGTGACTTGGGGCAAAGGTGCTCGTGACAAATTCCTTGACCCAGTAGAAGTAACGGACCAGAAATGGCTTGTCCCAGTTCCATTGGTGCATCAGGCGGGCTACGTCCTCAGCCTTGATGTGTGGGTTGAGGAGGAGCTGGTGGAACGGGTCCCCCTGCAGTGTGAGCAGCCAGAAGGTAATGAAAGAGATCCCGACAAACAGTGGGATAAGTTGTAGCACTCGCCGCGTGATGAAGTTTCGCACTTCCACCTCCCAAAAAGACAGGCATTCCCAGGCTGCAGTATGCAGCCTGGGAATGTAGATTTCTAGCGGATGCTTACTGAAACTCCTTGCGCGGGGCTACTTACGCCACCAGTACCGCAGATTCCAAGTGTAAGAAGCAGTACCAGAATCGACGGAGTAGTCGATACCACCGATCGTCTTGCGTTCGACGCGCACGTCGGTCTCCCATGTGAGAAGAATCCAGGGGACGGTCTTGTTGATGATGCGTTGAGCATCGTAAAAAGCAGCAGTACGCTTCGCAGGGTCGACGGTCGTGACGGTTGTCATCATCGCCTTGTCGAGTGCGGCGTCCTTGAAGCGGAACCGGTCTGTGCCTACCCAGCCGTTGGCTGCGGTAGGGATTTGCGAAGAATGCCACCTGCTGTAGGCAACGGGCTGTCCGGGGTCATCCGACGTGGACGCCAAGCCCATGTCGAATTCACCCTTAGGCAGGATGTCGCCGAAGAACTTGTCGGATGCCATGGGCTTGAACTCTGTCTCGACGCCAATGGCCTTCCAGTATGCCTGGATGACGGGGAACTCGCGAGCGCGGACGGCTGATGTCGTCGTTGAGATGACGAAGTGCAGTTTGTTGCCCTTGGGATCGCGACGAATGCCGTCTGCGCCCTTCTTGTAGCCGGCAGCGTCAAGCAGCTGGTTGGCCTTCGTTGGGTTGTAGGCATACGGATCGAGCCCTGTCTTCAGCTCGAAGGGGTTGTTGATGGGGACGATATTGGTCGAGGGGACGCGGAAGCTGCGGAACACACGACGGTTGAGCTCATCGCGGTCGATCGCCATCTGCAGAGCCTGGCGCACGCGCACATCCTGTGCAGCCTGCGAGACGTCCATGTTGATTTCGAGGTGCTCGGTGTATGCCGAAGCAATATACTGGACGAAGAATGTGTTGCCCGCGCGTTGGCGCAGGACGTTGGCCTGGTCAGGGTCATCAAGGCCCATGCCGGGAATAGAAACGTCCAGTTTGCCTGCCATGAAGTTGGCGAGCATCGTGTTCGAATCCGGGATGATCCAGAACGTCACCGTATCGAAGTTGGCGCGGCCGGCGAAATACAGGGGATTGGCCTTGAGGCGGATGTAGTTGTTGGGTTCCCAGGCATCCAGCATGTACGGACCGCAGTAGGTAGGTTTCTGGTTGAAGGAGCTGGAGTTGATGTCCGCGGGATTCTTATTGTAGGCTGCCTCCAGAAGGTGAGCTGGATAGAGATTAAACAGTCCATAGTTGGCCAGCGGGTACAACTTCTTGTAGTAGACGACAACCTTGGTGGGATCACTGTCGTCGATTTTCGAGATCATGTCTTCGACGTAGCGGCTGATGACGTTGATCTTGTCGTTCTCTACCATCTCCCAGCTGAACTTGAAGTCGTGGGAGGTCACAGGGGCGCCGTCCGACCACTTGAGGCCGGGGCGCAGGCGGAACGTGACGATCATGGTATTGTTGGTCTCGTTGACCTTCCACAGTCCGTTTGCAATTGACGGGACTTCACGGGCCATCGACGGATACAGGGCACAGTTGGGTGTCTGTATGACGAGTTGGTCCTCCATGCTCGCAGTGACGACATACGAAGCTGTCATCAACGTGAGCAAGGGATTGAACAAGGAATCAGGGTTCTCTGTGAGGGCCATGCTCAGGTTGCCGCCCTGTTTGGGCGGGAAGAGTGACATGTAGATGCCATGAGCGCACTCCGCGCGCGTGGCAGAGCTGACCGGGTTGATGTTGCGCTTGACGTCCCAGACCAGAAACTGGGCTGCAGGACTGACAGCATAGGCAAGGTCAGGCAGGGCGTATGTGCCAACTGACGCCTCGTCATTAGAGAAGACAGCTTTGACAGGGGCCGAAAGAGCGGCCTGTTCCTTGCCGACTGACCGGACAAGCAGGACAGCGAGGTCCTGGCGCTTGATCGGGGTAGCAGGAGCATAAGTCGTCGACGTGACCCCCTTGACGTACCCGGCCTTGACGGCTGCTTCGATGTACCCGTAGGACCAGCGAGAAGATGAGACGTCGGTGAAGGTAGGACGAGCGGGTTTGACGAGCGCAAGGTTCTTCGCCACGACGATCATCTTGGCGAATTCCTCGCGGGTGACCTTGCCCTCAGGACGGAAGGTCCCATCGGTATATCCACCGATGATCTTCTTGGCGGCCAGGGCAGCGATCTCATCAAATGCCCAGTACGACGCGGCAACATCCTTGAAGCCGGCGGCACGTGCAGCAGCAAATGGTGCGAACATGGTGGCCAGCAGCGCAATGGCCAGTACCAGCGAACAGAGTCTCTTCATGTGTACTCTCCCCTTTCCAGAATCGATTTTCCTGACGTGAGAACGCTCCTGATTACAGTTCCCTTATTTCGCGGTCATTTCACCTCTCCCGGGTCTGTCCTGGGACAGCAGCTGACACGGTGCCTTTCAAGAGCATCTCACCCTGACCACCTTGGTAATCCAACCCTTAGCCAGCATGCTAGCGTGTTCGCAATGCCTGTCAAGGCTCAACAGCAGTAGTAATGTGATACCTCTTTGGAGTAATATCCCGAATTTCCGGAGGTCGTTCGGGGACAGTCGAGGTTGTTGCAGTCGGACCGGGGACAACTACAATAAGTTTACACATGAACAACGCTATGCTTATCCAGACCGATGAACTGGAGCGAATACTGCTGGAAACGACGCCGCGAAAAGCTGTCCAGCGGGCGGTGGATCTTATCGCCCAGTCGATACCGTCCTGCTCGGTGACCGTCCTGGGCGTAGACTTTAATCAGCGTGTGCACTTCGACGCCACCAACGGCATCCCGTGGGGCGTACTTCGAACAGTCGAGGCCAGGTTCAACCGGGAACTGCCGCGGAACGTCCTGGACATCATCCGTGGGCGTGAGATGTGCTTCATCGAGGATGTCGGGGCGTATCCCGACTGGAGGCGGCGGCCCGGCGATATTGTCAGCTACGTTGGTTTTCCGATCATCATTGACCGGCGCGTGGTCAGCATCATCAACGTGCAAACATCAACTCGAAGGCTGAAGCCCGAGGACGTCGAATCCCTGCGGCCCTTTATCCACCTCATCAGTCTGATCATCGCGCGGTACCTGAAAGAACAGCAATCTGCGAACCGTGAGAACTTCCTGTCTCTGCTGCACGAGACGACGCTTGACGGCGAGCGCGCGACAAGTGCAGTCGAATATATGAACACAGTCGTCGAGCGCATCGCGCGGCGCCTTGGCTATCAATACATCGCGCTCCTGCTATACGACGACGAGACAGAGTCCCTCGTCCTGCGGGCGCAGAAGGGATACACGAGCGAGTACGATGGGTTTGCACTGTCGGTCCATGATCGTGTAAGCGTGGTTGTACGGGCGTTCCGTTTACGGCATGCCGTCAACGTTGCTGATGTGCGTACCTGTTCGTTCTACCTGCGCGCTGTACCGGGTGGGCACTCTGACCTGGCCCTCCCATTGATGGTGGGAGATAAGGTCATTGGCGTCCTGAACCTCGAAAGCAAGAAGGTGGGCGCGTTCTCCCGCGAGGATATCCGGAACCTGACGCCCCTGGCGGCTGGTGTCGGCTTGATGCTGGCAAGCATGCAGATCAAGCAGCTCCTGCGCGAACAGGCTCTGCTGGACGGCCTCACGGGAGCACATAACCGTCATGCCATGGGCGGCATTGTTGCGGAGGAGCTGGAACGGGCCCGGCGGCACGGTCATGACGTGTCGTTTGTCATGCTGGACATCGATGAGTTCAAGTCCATCAACGACCGGCTGGGTCACGCCGAAGGTGACCGGGTCCTCGAGGCGCTGGTGGCAGTATTGCGAAAGTCTCTGCGCACCATCGACAAGGTCATCCGCTATGGCGGGGACGAGTTCCTTCTCGTCCTGCCAGAGACCTCACAGCGGGAGACCGAGCTTACGCTCGAACGACTGCGTGCAAGTATCGAGACGCAAGTCCTGACAGCAATGGGAGCAGTGTATTGTTCTGCAGGGATCGCTACGCTGCAGGGCGACCCCAAGGAAGAGGATCTGGTGCAGCTTGCAGACAAGCGCATGTATCAGGCCAAGATCAGGTACCGCGCGCAACTCGAGGAAGACCCGGGCTATTGAGATGACTGCAATGGACATGCTGCCACATGCGATCGAGGGGAAGCTCGTCTTCCTGGCTCCTGAACGGTGTGACAACGTTCTATTCTACTGGAAGTGGGCCAACGACCGCGAAGTGACGCGCTTGACGCAAGGGTACGGCAGAGCCCCCAGTCTCGAAGCGATGCAGGCCTCCTACGACAAATCCGCCGTAGCTGACGACGCCCGGCGGTTTGGCATTCATCTGATGTCGACCGGGGACCTTATCGGGAGGTGTGCGCTCAAGAACCTCAACCTCATCGTGGGGAGGGGTGAAGCGAGCATCCTCATCGGGGACGTCAAGCACCGTGGCCACGGGTATGGCACGGAAGCAATGCGCCTCCTGTGTACCGTGGGGTTCGACATGCTGGAGATGCATACGATCTTCCTGACAGTGCTTGCCTGCAATCCAGGCGCAGTCGCGTCATACCACAAGGTGGGCTTCAGGGATGCCGGTTGTCTGCGCGAGGCGAGCGCCCGCGACGGGAAGCGTGTCGATATCCTCTACATGGACCTGCTGCGCGGCGATCTGGTGCTAGACACCAAATCAGGAGCCTGACACCAGAACGGTGGACTGTCGCTATAGTTCCTGTACCCTGCGGACGATAGCTGCAGCGTCGATGTCTTCGCAGGCCAGCAGTTCCTCCGGCTTGCCACTCATCGGCAGCTTGCGCACCGCAAGTGAGAACACCGGCGTTGCGACGTCGGACAGCGCTGCTGCCACAGCTTCGCCGATACCACCCTCGGCGTAGTGGTCCTCGATCGTTATGATGGCTGCGGTCTCGGCGGCTGCCTTGTGCAGTGTCGCCAGGTCCAGCGGCTTGACGCTGTAGAGGTCGATCACCCGGGCGTGGATGTCCGCAGCAGCCAGCGTGTCTGCCGCCTTGAGGGCTTCATGGAGGGTGATCCCCGCGCCCACCAGGGTTACGCGGTCGTCGTCACTGTGGCGGAGGGTCTTGCTCCCGCCGATGGGGAACTCTTCCCCAGTCTTGTAGAGGCGTGGCAGGTCCTGCCGGGTTGTCCGCATGTAACAGATGCCATGGTGATCGGCCATCTGCCGGACGAGCGCTGCTGTGGCGGTATCGTCGGCCGGGTACAGCACGACGCTGCCGACCAGCGTGCGGAACAGGGCGATGTCTTCCAGCCCCATCTGTGAGGGACCGTCCGGCCCGATGGAGACGCCGGCGTGTGAACCCACGAACTTGATGTTGGCACGGTCCAGGGCGTACTGCGCCATGCGGATCTGGTCGAATGCGCGGGAGAAGAACGCCGCAAACGTCGAGACGAAGGGCATCTTGCCCCGTGTGCTGAACCCCAGCGCCGTAGAGACCATGTTCTGCTCGGCGATGTACATCTCGAAGAACCGTTCAGGATAGGCATTGCGGAAGGTGATGGCAAATGTCGAGTTGCTGACCTCTGCGTCCAGCACCACCATCCCGGGGTGTGTCGGCGCGATGCCCACGAGGGCGCGCCCATACGCTTCGCGCGGTGACAACGCTTTGGCGCTCACAGGCTGGTCGACCGGCACGGGAGCCCACACCGCCGGTACGGCCTGGACTGGTGCTTCGATGGTGCCGTGAAGGTTCAGGTCGACCGGGCCCAATTCGAGGACTGCGCGGTCGAACTGCTCGCCGTTCAGCGTCTTGCCGTGCCACCCGTCCTGGTTCTCGAGGAATGAGACACCCTTGCCCTTGATGGTCCGGGCGATGAGGATGGTGGGGCGGCCGCAGCTGTGGTCGATCTCACCATAGGCCGCCTGGACCGCGTCGATGTCGTGTCCATCCTCGATGACGATCGTGTGCCACCCGAAGGCGGCGAAGCGTGCCTCGTACGTTTCCAGATCCCAGCCCAGCATGGTTTCGCCGCGCTGGCCCAGCCGGTTGATGTCCAGGATGCCCACCAGGTTGTCGAGCTGGTAATGCGATGCCAGCTCCGCAGCTTCCCAGATCGAGCCTTCGGCGACTTCACTGTCACCCATCAGCACATAGGTGTTGTACGGCAGCTTGTCGACATATCGGCCGTTCATGGCGATGCCGGCGCCGATGCCCAGCCCCTGGCCGAGCGAGCCGGTCGCCGCTTCAGCATAGGCGAAGCGCGGAGTCGGGTGTCCTTCGAGGGGCGAGCCCATCCTGCGGTATGTGAGCAGTTCCTCCTGCGACAGGACGCCGGCGGCTGCATACAACGCATAGAACAGCGGTGAGGCATGACCCTTGGAGAAGATGATGCGGTCGTTGCATGGGTTCTGCGGGTGGTCCAGGTCGAAGCGGAAAGTGCCGCCAAAGAACAAGCCGGTCAACAGATCGGTCGCGGACAGCGAGGACGTCGGATGACCGGACCCTGCTTCTGTCGTCATGTGCAGGATGTCATAGCGGACTCGCGTTGCAAGCTTTGTCAGTGTCGATGTTGCCATGGTTGCCTCCCAGGCCGGACGAACCGGTTGCTGCTATCAGTGTGACGCATACCGGACTGGATGCAACAACATGCTGCGTGGCAGTCGGAAGCGTTGTACAATGAACATGCCGGCGCTGCGGTGCCAAATACCCTGGAGGACGAACATGGACGATTGCTGGGAACGATCGCTGGAGTTTGTCGAACTGGACCGGGACGCGGCTTCCCGTCTGGTCCATCAGTGTGATCTTCGTCTGACCGTGGAAGCCGTCACACCGATACGGGAGGGCTGTCGGGGATCCATCTACCGTGTCCAGGTTGCCGGCGGAACGCGGTTTCTCTTGAAGCTATTCTCCACAGAGGACAACCCTTGCGCAGGTGAACGGCAACTGCAGCACCTCCTGAAGGACGAGGTGCCGATGCCGGAGTTGTATTACGAGGGTAATGACGAGGTTCTTCATAGCTCGTTCGCGCTGTATGAGTTAGTCTGCGGCATGTCGTTGCGGGATGCTCTGCATGCCGGAGTTCGTCCAGGCGACGAATTGATCGAGCATATGGGGCGTATTGCCGCTACCATTCATAGGCACTTGTACAGTACGGTGGGATTCCTGGATGCCGGCTTGAACGTGAAACAACAGCTTCCTCCAGCAACCGAGTGGTATTCGCTGTTCCTCGGCCCGCGGGCGACGGCCCGGCTGGGACCGGAGCTGACGGCGGCTGTCCGCAAAATGGTAGATGCCGGCAGATGGGAGCTCGAAGACATGGACAGCCATCCGGCGCTGGTCCACGGCGATTTCCGTCCGACCAACATCATGGTCGACCATCAGCGTCTCGCGGGCATCGTGGACTGGGAATTTGCGATGGCGGGTCATCCCTTGTCCGACGTAGCGCAGTTCTTTCGCTATGGCGAGGACTTCGGTGAGCGTGAGCGGCGGACGTTTGAGCGCGGCTACCGGAGTATTCCCGGCATGCAGTTGCCACGGGAGTGGGAGCGCGCCGGCAGATTGCGGGATCTTGCTAATCTGCTCCAGATGATCGACGCCGAGGGAGAACGTCCCCGGAAGAATGAGGACCTGAGGCGCCTCATCGTGGGCATCGTCGTGTCATAACAGAAGAAGCAGGTGAGGGATCCCTCACCTGCTTCGTTCAGACAATGCGCATCCAGTTCTGTGGGATGGGACGTTACTCCAGCGCTTTGGGTTTCAGCGCTTTGAAGAGTTCGAACCAGAGGATGGTGCTGATGCCGACCGCTGCCGAGATGAGGATGTCGATGGGGTGCTGCGCC
>NZ_QXIU01000012.1 GCF_003570935.1 Candidatus Cryosericum odellii | reverse complement strand
GGATTCGTGACCTTGATGCCGGTGGCCATCGCTGGAGCCCTGCCATGCGCCGCCTCGACACTGTCGAAGTTGAAGTAGTCATATCCAAGAACGGCACAACCAACTGGCCAGACCCCAATGGTCTTGTCCACGAGTCCCATCTCATCCACCAACTCGGCGACAAGCCGATGGGCAACTCCATGCGTACATCCTGGACAGTAGTGTGTTACCTTGTTTGCCCACGACGTGGGACGTTCGTAGATGACTTTCATCTGTTCAGCCATGGCTCTACCGTCCTTTCCCGAACTGCTCTTCGAACGCCGCTAGTATTTCCTGAGGTCCCGGCACGACTCCGCCGCCCCGCCCATACCAGCCCAGAGGCATCTTGTCACAAAGAGTCAGCTGGACATCCTCAAACAGCTGCCTGTACGCAAGTTCGACCGTCAGAGTCCCTTTCAGTTTGCCAACGTACGCCTGCATCTGCTTTGCAGGAAATGGCCAGACTGTTATCGGACGCAGCAACCCGAGTTTGATGCCCTTGTCACGTGCAACGCGTACTGTCGTTTTCGCAATGCGCGCCATCGTTCCATACGCGATGATAGCGTAGTCGGCATCGTCCATCTGGTACTCCTCGATGCGGCTTTCAGCCTGTTCGACCTGCGCGTATTTCGCCTGGAGTTTGAGGTTCCATTGCTCCAGTCCGGCAGCATCCAGCGTAAGGCTGGTAATGATATTTGCATGGTCACGTCCATGTCGCCCGACCGTTGCCCACTCCGGTGTCTTCAGCGTCGAAACATCAATCCTGGTCTTGAACTCGACGGGTTCCATCATCTGTCCGATGAGACCATCAACAATAACCATGACCACCATGCGGTACTTGTCCGCCAGTTCGAACGCATCGACAAACAGGTCCACGCCTTCCTGGATCGATGAGGGAGCAAGGACAATGCGTTTGTAGTCCCCGTTGCCGCCCCCTTTGACCGCCTGGAAGTAATCCGCCTGAGCGGGAGCAATGTTGCCGAGACCAGGCCCGCCACGCATGGCATTCATGACGACACATGGGACATTGGAGCCGCTGATGTAGGAAATGCCTTCCTGCATCAGGGAAATACCTGGGCTCGAGGACGACGTCATCACCCGAACACCAGCGCAGGCAGCACCGTAGACCATGTTGATAGACGCAACCTCGCTTTCAGCCTGCACAAATCTGCCACCAACCTCCGGGAGACGGCGGCTCATGTACTCGGGCGTCTCATTCTGTGGTGTGATTGGATAGCCAAAGTAGTAGCGACACCCCGCCTGGATGGCACCTTCGGCAAGGGCTTCCGCCCCCTTCATGAGAACCTTGTCGCTCATGCCTTCACCTCTCTGTGCAGCTCAATGGCAATATCAGGGCAGACCAGCGCGCACGAACCGCAACTGGTGCATTTGTCCTGATCCGTGCACTGTGCAGGTCTGAAACCACGGGCATTCAGTCGATCACTTATGATCAGGATCTTGACAGGACAAATGCTGACGCACAGACCACAACTCTTGCACCGCTGTTCGTCAATAGAGACTCTTTCCAAGGTAGACCTCCATATTGCTTCAGAATTCCGTTTGCGACCCGACTGTATCCAGAATACGATTGAAAACACGAATCACCGACAGAAGCCCGGCCGCACCTGGCGCGAGTCGATGCACTACCTGGTCAGCATACTCCGGCGACACAAGCACTGCGACGACAGGCAACCCTTCACTATCGCCGAGAGCCTTGACAGCATCGTAGCCGCGCTGTACGTCTTCCACAGTCGTCTCCGCCTGCAGATTCGTGTTGGCAACAAGTCCAGTCACCTCAAGGCGCGCACCTGAGCGAATAGCCATCAGCATACGTTTCAGGCCATCAGCGCTATCCATTCCCGGTCGCAGCGTGTTCACCACGATGTACAGGCTATAGTCACTGGCAATAATCGTTTCACGAAACTGGGCAACAGCTCCTGCCCCGATGGCGTCTCCACCAACATCGATGACCTTGATTGTCTCTCGAGAAGACAGAAGCGCATGCAGATTACGAGGAAACGTCGGGATGTCTGCATGAAGCAGTCGACGCTCCGGTTCGACGATGGTCAGTCTCCCTGCTTCGTCCTCAGTAAGCAGCCGCAACATGTCACGAAGCCGAAAATAGGGCTTGACGACATCCAGGTCGCATAGTGTAACCGGGGACGTCGTCACCCGGATCAGAGACAGGGCGAGGTTGATAGCGACCTCGGTCTTGCCCGACCCGGATGGCCCGGCAAATACAATCGACTGGCCTGTCCGCGGGCGACCAAACAGATCGGCAAGTTCACGCATCGGTCTGCACGTCCAATGTACTCAGGGCCGTCCGCTACCCGCCTGCTCCGGCGGATACACTCCGGCGGGTACCGAACCATCCAGTACGCGGAGCACGCCCAAAGCCAGCGCTTTCATCTCGTCCTCGCCCGGATAGACCTTGATGGGTGCGATGAACTGGACACGTCTCGTGATCTCGTCGACGAGGAAAGCCGACCGGGCGATACCTCCCGTCATGACAATGGCGTCGACGTCTCCCTTCAATACGGTGGCCATTTCCCCAATAGTCTTCGCGACTGTGTACGCCATTGCGGTGTACACCAGGAGAGCGTGCTCGTCCCCATCGTCGATCATCTTCTCAACCGTGCGAGCGTCATTCGTTCCGAGGTGGCTGACCAA
>NZ_QXIU01000119.1 GCF_003570935.1 Candidatus Cryosericum odellii | reverse complement strand
AGATGGTCTTCGATGACCATGAGATCCCCCAGTCGCAGACGATCCGCAATACCGCCCGCCGCATTCGTGAAGAGGGCGATACGAACTCCCAGGGCCTGGGCAACTCGAACAGGGATGGTCACCGTGGCAGCGTCATAACCCTCGTAGTAATGAAAGCGACCTGCAAAACACAAAACTCTGTGTCCACCGATGCTCCCCGCAACAAGCTTGCTGGCATGCCCCTTGACTGTCGACACAGGGAACCCCGGAATCTCGACGTAGGGAACGATTGTCCGCCCATCCATCCGGTCCACGAAGCTCGACAGACCAGATCCGAGGACGACAGTAATTTCGTACGACTGCCCAATACGCCGCATCAGGCTGTCGACCGCGATGGTCACCTGCTGTCTCAGCTGAGCGCTGTCCATTACTCGACCGACCCCACGACGCTGTAGAAGGCCTGCCCTCCGTAATAAGGCTGGATCTCAAGATCAGGGAACTGTCGGGTCAACGTCGCAACGAGCACATCGAATGACGCCTCAGCAAAGTCGGCGCCCCGGTAAACCGATACCAGAGACTTGTCATCCCAGGTGATGGGAGATTCGCTGAGGTGCATCAGTGCTCCCTCGACCGACTGACCAAGCCCCACAAGCTTGTCGTCGACGAGCAACATATAGTCGCCTTCGTGGACAAGCATTCCAGAGACCGAGGCATTCTTGGTTGCACACGTGACCGCAAAGAAATCTGTCGCCTCGATGGCCTGGTTTGCGACCGCCAGACAGTCGTCATCAGGACCACAGGAAGCCAGCTGGACCAGCGCACTGATAGCCTGCACCGGGTGGCGAGCGTTCAACACGTGCACGTCCTTATCAATGAGGTCGGCGGCCTGTTGTGCGGCCATAATGATATTTTTGTTGTTTGGGAAGACAATGAAGGACTTGGCGTTGCATGCTTTGATGGGATCGACGAAAGCCTCAGTCGGCGGATTCATCGTGTCACCGCCGCCCACGATGATCTGTGCTCCAAGTTTGCGGAAAATTTCGTCAAATCCGACCCCCGGTGACACTACCACGTATGCATGCTGCACGTACTCGTCAGCGCAGCCCTCCGTCGAAGCGAGTGTCTTTGAGGAAGAACCTGCCCCGGATGCCGGGCCGCCGGCATACTCGTTTGCCTGGTATTGCATATCCTCGATGCGCCCCTCCCGTATCGGGGCAAACTTCATGAGGTACTGGATAGTATCGTACGGCTCGTTGGTGTGGACATGGATCTTGGTAAGGCCGCCCGCCGAGGCCATGACAAGGCTATCGCCACGTTCGGTCAGTTTCGCACGGACTTCCGCTTCCGGCAGCGTGTCGGAAGCCACCAGGATCACAGTGTCATAACGGTACGTCAGGTCCTGCGGGCCGACATGCTCCTCGGTCTCATCCTCGACTGTCAGTTTCCCGGAGGCGACCGTCTCACCCCGGAGGCTCATCAACATGCCTTCCAGGAGGGTCACAAGGCCCTCGGCGCCGGCATCCACCACATGGGCTTCCGCCAGTGCGGGAAGCTGCCCAGTCGTCTCCTTGACCGCTTGTCTTCCTGTCCTGATGACCTCGGCCAGGTAATCCGTATAGTCTTCCTGGTGCAGCCCGGCCGCACTCTCGGCCATGCGTCTGACGACGGTCAGGATGGTTCCTTCTACAGGCATGACCACCGCTTTATATGCTACCTCGGTCGCTTTGGTGAGCATCTGTGTGAAATCTGTCGTGGTCAGTACCGGCTTGCTGTCAGCTGCCGTTGCCATGCCGCGGATGATCTGTGACAGGATGACGCCTGAATTTCCGCGCGCCCCAATGAGGGATCCGGCGGACAATGTCGAGACCAACTCTTTCATGGACTTGGGCTGACTCTTCTGGACTTCCTCCAGAGCAGTTCGGAGGGTGAGAGACATGTTCGTGCCGGTGTCTCCGTCGGGCACGGGAAAAACGTTCAGACTGTTGATAAAGGCTTTGCGGGATTCGAGGCTGGCGAGAGCAGCCGTGAACAGCGCCTCAAGCTCACTGTAACCGATTTCTTTCAAGATATCCTCCGGAAGTATTGCTATTCGTTTTCGTTTTCGACGCGAATGGACCAGACCACGACGTTCAGTTCGACTCTCTCCTGCGCAATCCCCGTCATACTGCAGAAGACATAGCGAACCTGTGATACAATGGTACGGGCGACTTCGGAAACACGAAGACCATATTGGAGCCGAACATGAACGGTCACCTCGATCGTGCCGTCTTTTCTGATCTGAGCATCGACGCCCTTCGGTGTCGACAGAAGCGCAAGAGCGCCAGTGAAGCGTTCGGCGAATGTGACGGGAGCCAGCCCTGTCACGCCGTAAACATTCAGGGTAGCCAGCCGGAGGATTTCCTCCATTGCATTCCTGCTGAGAACGACTTTACCTTTTGTATCAGTCATATCCACTCTCCAGGCAAAATGTGGTATTCGATTATACCACCAAACTTGAATTCGTTGGCCTTTGACGTAGAATTAACCTACTTTTTCATGGAGGTTCATCGAAATGAGCAGAGTATGTACTATTTGTGGCAAGGGTCCAATGGTAGGCAACACGGTTAGCCATTCCATTCAGCGCAGTTCTCGTCGTTTCCTGCCGAATCTTCACACAGTACAGGTAGAGATGAACGGCAGGGTTCAGAGGATTCGCGTGTGCGGAAAGTGTCTCAAGAAGCTGAAGGCCACAGCCTGATTCGACGCTTCGACCAATGAGTGAAGAACTTCGGAGCCTGTTGTGGACAGGCTCTAGTTTGCGTGTACTCGACCAGCTCAGGCTCCCCTTCGAGATTGAGTGGATCGAGTGTAGGTCTTACAGAGATGTTTATTCGGTCATCAAGAATATGAACACTCGCGGGGCTCCCGCAATCGGCGTCGCTGCCGCTTATGGTATGGTTCTGGCTGCCCGAGAGGCGGTGACGACTCCGCAGCCCACACAGTTTGTTCTCGACGCTGGCGCCTATCTCAAGAGCGCCCGGCCCACTGCCGTGAACCTTGCCTGGGCCGTCGATCGCTCTCTTGCCGATGGAGCGCCGAGTCTTGGCAAGAACCCACAGGCAGCGGCCGATGAACTGGCTGCGTTCGCGGACAGGCTTGCCCAGGACGACGAGGACCGCAATCTCGCCTTGTCGAAGTATGGTGCCGAACTGTTTCAAGA
>NZ_QXIU01000118.1 GCF_003570935.1 Candidatus Cryosericum odellii | reverse complement strand
TGCATGAGGATCTCGTCGCAGAGCGTCAATATGACATCGACAAGTTTGGCCGGGCCATGCCCCTTGAGAACCTGGACGGCCTCGACGATCTCGAGGGCATTGCCTACGGCGTTGCCCAGCGGCTCATTCATGTCCGTCACATAGGCAACTGTCGTCTTGCCATTGTCCTCTCCTATGCCAACCATGGTCTTCGCCAGTTCGATGGCCTCCGACTCGCTTGACATGAAAGCTCCAGATCCCCACTTCACGTCCAGGACGATCACGTCGGCACCGGATGCAAGTTTCTTGCCCATGATGCTGGATGCGATAAGAGGCACAGAGTCAACCGTTGCCGTCACGTCGCGGAGGGCATAGAGTTTCTTGTCGGCTACAGCTACATCGCCGGTCTGAGCCATGATGGCTCCACCAAGACGGTTGACGATCTCCATGAACGCCAGTGACGTCAGGTTCACGTCGAAACCCGGAATCGACTCGAGCTTGTCGATTGTTCCACCAGAGTGCCCGAGGCCCCTTCCTGACATTTTGGGCATCACGGCACCACAGCTTGCGGCAATGGCGATGAGGGGGATAGACACTGTGTCGGCAACACCCCCCGATGAGTGCTTGTCACACTTCACTCCCTTCAGCGAAGAGAGGTCGATAACGTCTCCACTTGTACTGATGCAATGCGTGAGCCAGGAGGTCTCATGAGCGTTCATCCCTTTGAAATAGATGGCCATGAGCATTGCCGACGTCTGGTAGTCCGGAATGGAGCCACCCACAAGACCATCAATCCACCACGAGATCTCTTCTTCCGAGAGTTCGCCGCCGGATTTCTTCTGCTCGATAAGTTCCGCGAAGTTCCTGTTCACCACTCGGTCCCCTCAATGACACCGGCCAGCAACTCTGCCAGGTGTTCATCGGCACGGTGCGCCGTGGCGAGCACCTGGTCATGGCTCAGCTCGGTGACCGTATCGGTCGCAAGGTCCGTAATGACCGAGACACCGCCAACGCGCATGCCAGCCTGGTTTGCCACAATAACCTCGGGAATCGTGGACATGCCGACCGCATCAGCTCCTAGAATCCGCAGCATTCTAATCTCTGCACGGGTCTCAAACTGAGGGCCAGACAGTGCTGCATAAACGCCGGACGCAATCGGCAACGAACGATGTTCGCCCACTGATTTGAGCGCTCGCGTGACCGTGGGGTCATACGCACTGTACATGTTCACGAATTTGGAGCCGAACACCTCGTCGGAAAGACCTCGAAGTGGGCTGTCTGCGGTAAGCAGGTTGAGATGGTCTTCGATGACCATGAGGTCCCCTAGTCGCAGACGATCCGCAATGCCGCCCGCCGCATTCGTGAAGAGGGCGGTACGAACACCCAGGGCTTGGGCAACTCGGACAGGGATGGTCACCGTGGCAGCGTCATAACCCTCGTAGTAATGAAAGCGACCCGCAAAGCACAAGACTCTGTGTCCACCGATGCTCCCCGCAACAAGCTCGCTGGCATGCCCCTTGACTGTCGACACAGGGAACCCCGGAATCTCGACGTAGGGAACGACCGTCCGTGCATCCATCCGGTCCACGAAGCTCGACAGACCAGATCCGAGAACAACAGTAACCTCGTACGACTGTCCGATACGTCGTGTCAGGCTGTCGACGGCGATCGTCACCTGTTGTCTCAACTGAGCGCTGTCCATTACTCGACCGACCCCACGACACCGTAGAAGGCCTGCCCTCCGTAGTAAGGCTGGATCTCAAGATCAGGGAATTGTCGGGTCAACGTCGCAACGAGCGCATCGAATGACGCTTCAGCAAAGTCGGCTCCCCGGTAAACCGATACCAGAGACTTGTCATTCCAAGTGATGGGGGACTCGCTGAGGTGCGCCAGCGCTCCCTCGACCGATTGTCCCAGTCCCACAAGCTTGTCATCCACGAGCAACATATAGTCGCCCTCATGGACAAGCATTCCAGAGACTGTGGCATTCTTGGTTGCACATGTGACCGCAAAAAAATCTGTCGATTCGATGGCCTGGTTTGCGACTGTCAGACAGTCGTCATCGGGACCACAGGAAGCCAGCTGAACCAGCGCACTGATAGCCTGCACCGGGTGACGAGCGTTCAATACGTGCACGTCCTTGTCGATGAGGTCGGCGGCCTGTTGTGCGGCCATGATGATATTCTTGTTGTTCGGGAAGACCAGGAAAGATTTGGCGTTGCACGCGTTGATAGGATCAACGAAAGCCTCAGTCGGTGGATTCATCGTGTCTCCGCCGCTCACGATGATCTGTGCTCCAAGTTTGCGGAAGATCTCGTCAAATCCTGGTCCCGGTGACACGACCACGTATGCACGCTGTACGTCCTCGTCACCGCAACCATCCGTCGAAGCGAGTGGCTTTGAGGAAGAATCCGCCCCGGATGCCGGGCCGCTGGCATACTCGTTTGCCTGGTATTGCATATCCTCGATGCGTCCCTCCCGTATCGGGGCAAACTTCATGAGGTACTGGATAGTGTCGTATGGTTCGTTGGTGTGGACATGGATCTTGGTAAGGCCGCCCGCCGACGCCATGACGAGGCTGTCGCCACGTTCAGTCAGTTTCGCACGGATTTGGGATTCCGGCAGTGTGTCGGAAGCTACCAGGATCACAGTGTCATAACGATACGTCAGGTCCTGCGGGCCGACATGTTCCTCGATCTCATCCTCGAGTGTCAGTTTCCCGGAGGCAACCGTCTCACCCCGGAGGCTCATCAACATACCTTCCAGGAGTGTCACAAGACCCTCAGCACCGGCATCCACCACATGGGCTTCTGCCAGTGCGGGAAGCTGCCCAGTTGTCTCCATGACCGCTTGTCGTCCTGTCCTGATGACCTCGGCCAGATAATCCGTGTAATCTTCCTGATGTAACCCGGCCGCACTCTCGGCCATGCGTCTGACGACGGTCAGGATTGTTCCTTCTACTGGCGTGACCACCGCCTTGTATGCTACCTCGGTCGCTTTGGTGAGCATCTGTGTGAAATCTGTTGTTGTCAGTACCGGCTTACTGTCTGCTGCTGTAGCCATGCCGCGGATGATCTGTGACAAGATGACGCCTGAGTTTCCGCGCGCCCCAATGAGGGATCCGGCGGACAATGTCGAAACCAACTCTTTCATGGACTTGGGTTGGCTCTTCTGTACTTCCTCCAGAGCAGTCCGGAGAGTGAGGGACATGTTCGTGCCAGTGTCTCCGTCAGGCACGGGAAAAACGTTCAGGCTGTTGATAAAGGCTTTGCGGGATTCGAGGCTGGCGAGAGCAGCCGTGAACAGCGCCTCAAGCTCACTGTAACCGATTTCTTTCAAGATATCCTCCGGAAGTGTTGCTATTCGTTTTCGTTTTCGACGCGAATGGACCAGACCACGACATTCAGCTCGACTCTCTCCTGCGCGATCCCCGTCATGCTGCAGAAGACATAACGAACCTGTGATGCAATGGTGCGGGCGACTTCGGAAACGCGAAGACCATACTGGAGCCGCACATGGACGGTCACTTCGATTGTGCCATCCTTTCTGATCCGAGCATCGACGCCCTTCGGTGTCGACAGAAGCGCAAAAGCGCCGGTGAAGCGTTCGGCGAATGTGACGGGAGCCAACCCTGTTACGCCGTAAACATTCAGGGTGGCCAGCCGGAGGATTTCCTCCATTGCATTCCTGCTGAGAACGACTTTACCTTTTGTATCAGTCATATCCACTCTCCAGGCAAAATGTGGTATTCGATTATACCACCAAACTTGAATTCGTTGGTCTTTGACATAGAATTAGTCTACTTTTTCATGGAGGTCCATCGAAATGAGCAGAGTATGCACTATTTGTGGCAAGGGTCCAATGGTAGGCAACACGGTCAGCCATTCCATTCAGCGTAGTTCTCGTCGTTTCCTGCCGAATCTTCACACGGTACAGGTAGAGATGAACGGCAGAGTCCAGCGAATTCGTGTGTGTGGCAAGTGTCTCAAGAAGCTGAAGGCCACAGCCTGATTCGACGCTTCGACGAATGAGTGAAGAACTTCGGAGCCTGTTATGGACAGGCTCTAGTTTGCGTGTACTCGACCAGCTCAGACTCCCCTTCGAGACTGAGTGGATTGAGTGTACGTCTTACAGGGATGTCTATTTGGTCATCAAGAACATGAATACTCGCGGGGCTCCTGCAATTGGTGTCGCCGCTGCGTATGGTATGGCTCTGGCTGCCCGGGAGGCGCGGACGACTCCGCAGCCTGCACAGTTTGTCCTCGACGCCGGTGCCTATCTCAAGAGCGCCCGGCCCACTGCCGTGAACCTTGCCTGGGCCGTCGATCGTTCTCTGGCCGACGGAGCGCCGAGCCTCGGCAAGAACCCACAGGCAGCGGCCGATGAACTGGCTGCGTTCGCGGACAGGCTTGCCCAGGACGACGAGGACCGCAATCTCGCCTTGTCGAAGTATGGTGCCGAACTGTTTCAAGATGGAGATACCGTCATGACCATCTGCAATACCGGCGCTCTTGCGACCTATCGGTATGGCACAGCATTCGGCTCTATCAACGAAGCGTTCAAGCAAGGCAGGAAAATTCAGGTCATTGCTCTCGAGACGCGGCCGTACCTTCAGGGAGCACGACTGACAGCTCTGGAACTCGTGACCGCAGGTATTCCGTTCCATCTTATTACTGACGGAATGGCTGGCTTCATGATGTCGCATGGGATGGTCACCAAGGTCATCGTGGGTGCCGATCGCATCGCCTCGAACGGAGACTTTGCCAACAAGATTGGGACCTACCAGCTGGCTGTTCTGGCCAAGTACCATGGGCTACCGTTCTACACGGCGGCACCGTTGAGTTCCTTCGATTTTTCGATTGCTTCGGGCGCCGAGATCCCCATAGAACAGCGCGACGAGAATGAGGTCCTGTCATTTGCAGGCCAGCGTGTTGCCGCAGAAGGTGCACATGCCTTCAACCCGTCGTTCGATGTGACCCCCAACGAACTGCTTTCAGGTATCGTCACTGAACGTGGTGTTTTCAGGCACCCCTTCGGCAACTGGGAGCGACCCTGATCGGGAGCAATCTTGACACAACCAGGCCACGGACCGCCACCAGAAAAAGTGTCGGGACCGTGGCCTGTTGCATTCTCTCGGACGTGGCTGGTCCCAACATCATGGATGTGATTGTCCGTCCCCCGGCCCCCTACACTCTTGGCTCTACGCTGAGTTGTGGACAGACGTTTCGGTTTCGACGCGCAGGCGACGCCTTTGAAGGCGTTTGCGGAGATCTGGCGATGCGCATTGAGAACAGGGACGAGACACTGCGCATCAGCTTCGTGGCTGATCATGGGGGTGTCGAACGGGTCATCGAGTTCCTGGACTTGGCACATAACATTGATCAGTCAGCAGATGAATCACTGGCCTTTCTCTGCCAACACTTCCGGGGGCGGGCGAGTCTACTGCGTGATGTATTTGTGTATTCTCGAGGAACTCATCTTCTCAGGCAGCCTATCCTCGAGACCACCGTCGGTTATATGCTGTCCGTCCAGTCGACGGTCAACCTGGTAGGCAGACGCCTCGACGCCATAGCGAGACTTTTTCCATCCAATCGGCGGACCATCGCCGACAGCGACCTGTATCTCTTCCCATCCATCAACGAATTGCGCACGCTACCTTCGTCAGCTGTAGAAGGCCTGCGGCTTGGGTACCGCTCCCGCTGGTTCCTTGACCTGCTCGCAGAACTTCCCGACGAAGCAACCCTGCAGAACCTGGGAGCGATGAAATCGAAGGAGCGGCAAAACTACTTCCGGGGATTCGCCGGCATCGGTCCGAAGGTGGCGGCATGTATCGATCTGTTTGCCTATGGAGGAGACGAGGCCTTTCCCATTGATGTCTGGGTTGACCGGGGCCTCCGACATGTTCTCGGGATGACATCAGCAGAGGTTCGCACTGTCAGGGACCACGCACCAGCAGTCCTTGGACCTCACTGCGGATTATTCGGCGAGTACCTGTTTCGCTACGAACGAGACCATGCCGCACAACTGGAAAACCCTCCTGTCAGCGTGGAACCTTTGCCTCAGGTACCCCGTTCTTCGGACAGAGTCGAGTAATAGCGCAAGACTGGCAATCCGGCTTGCGAGCATTGCAGACAGATCGTCCATGAGCGATGAGCGCGTCGCAGAGTGAGTTCCAGTGGCTCTCGGCAACGGCAGCCATAATGTCTTGTTCCACTTTCTCCGGAACAAGGCTCTCGCTCAGTCCGATGCGATAGGTCAGGCGTTTCACATGTGTGTCCACAACAACAGTTTGCTTGCCGAACGCATGCGCAAGGACGACGTTGGCGGTCTTGCGTCCAACGCCAGGGAGTGCCGTGAGAAAATCCATCTCGGGAGTCACCGTGCCCCCCCATTTTTCGGAGAGTTCGAGCGACTCGGCAATGATGGCCCTCGCCTTGTTGTGGTAGAAGCCGGTCGGTTTGACGATCTCTTCGACAGCGAGAATATCAGCGTGACCCAGAGCATATGGATCGGGATAGGCAGCAAACAGACGTGGGGTAACCTTATTGACCATAACGTCTGTGCACTGGGCGCTGAGTATTGTTGCCGTAAGCAGCTGCCATGGGTCGTTGAACTCCAGAGCGGTGCCTCTCTCGGGATAGGTCTCCTCAAGTGTGGCCACGACCTGTCGAACGTGCTTCTGCGCTGTGAATGACATCTCCTTGTCTCCTCACTTGACGTCTGCATACAAGCAACAGTATACTCATATGTTACGGCAGCAAGGTGGCTGTTCTGACCCGCTCGACGTGAGGCCCTGTGGGTCGAAAGCCTTTTGGGTAGCGGTATGCAGGCAGCCCCGACTCATAGGGCTTGCAGGCGAGCGTGTTCTGTGTATACTACAGCAAGTCCGGTTTTGTGGGCGGTTAGTTCAGAGGTAGAACGCTTCGTTGACACCGAAGAGGTCAGAGGTTCGATTCCTCTATCGCCCACCATCTAAGTTTTCAGGGAGCGGACATGGATATCAGAATTGTCTTCGACGACGTATCGTCTCAATACTCCTTCACTGATGGCGAGTCTATCCTCATGGCTGTTCAGAAGCTCTTTCCCCAGCAAAAGCGTTCCATCGTTGCTGCCAGGGTTGGGGGTTTGCTCGTAGACTTGACGACGATCCCATCCACGACCGACGACATCCAGCTTGTGAGCACGGCCACGAGCGATGGGCTCGAAATCCTTCGCCACAGTACGTCACATATCATGGCCGAGGCCATCAAGGAGCTCTATCCGGATGCCAAGCTTGCCATCGGACCGTCTATCGACACTGGTTTTTACTACGACATCGACATGTCGAAAACGCTGTCCTCCGATGATCTCGCTGCAATCGAACAGAAGATGCGCGAGATTACCGAGCGCAGTGAGCATTTCACGCGGCAAGACAAGCCGATAGCCGAAGCGATCGAGTTCTTCAAGGAACGCGGCGACCAGTACAAGGTCGAGATCCTTTCGGAGATACCGGCTACGACCGTCTCGCTCTACACACAGGGAGCGTTCACGGATCTTTGCCGTGGACCGCATATTCCTTCCACCAGCTACCTCAAACACTTCAAGCTTCTCTCCATCGCAGGTGCGTACTGGCGAGGGGACGAGAAGAACAAGATGCTTCAGCGCATCTATGGCACGGCTTTCCCGTCAAAGGAAGAATTGGTCAATTTTGTAACGGCCCGGGAAGAGGCCGCCAAGCGCGACCATCGCAAGCTGGGGCAGCAGCTGGACCTCTTCAGCATACAGGAGCAAGCCGGCGCGGGACTGGTTTTCTGGCATCCCAAGGGAGCCATTGTTCGCAAGGAGATCGAGGATTTCTGGCATGCTGAGCATATCAAGCGTGGATATGAATTTGTCTACACCCCCCACATAGCGAATCTTGAACTCTGGAAGACCTCTGGCCACTGGGGCTTCTACCAGCAGAACATGTACTCACCGATCCAGGTCGATGAGGACCAGTACATGCTCAAACCGATGAACTGCCCCTTCCATATTCTCATCTATAAGTCGCAGGTTCGCAGTTATCGCGACCTTCCGCTTCGTTGGGCTGAACTGGGCACCGTGTATCGCTACGAGAAGTCGGGAGTCCTTCATGGCCTTCTGCGCGTGCGCGGGTTCACTCAGGACGATGCTCACCTCTTCGTCCGTCCGGACCAGCTTGACGCTGAGGTCAAGGGAGTACTCGACTTCACTCGTCACATGATCGAGACGTTCGGGTTTACGAAGTACAACATCTATCTCAGCACCCGCCCGGAGCACTCTGTCGGAACGGACGAAGGCTGGCAGATGGCGACCGAGGCTCTGAGGGTGGCTCTTGAGGAAATGCATCTCGACTACAAGGTCGACCCAGGTGAAGGTGTCTTCTATGGGCCAAAGATCGATATTAAGCTTGTGGACGCCATTGGCCGTGAGTGGCAGGGGCCGACACTTCAGGTCGACTTCAATCTACCAGAGCGTTTCGACGTCACCTACATCGCCGAAGATGGCAAGGAACATCGACCGATCATGCTGCACCGCGTCGTGCTGGGTTCCATGGAACGGTTCTTCGGTACTCTCATCGAGCAGTATGCTGGAGCATTTCCGCTCTGGCTTGCTCCCGTGCAGGTCGAGGTGGTCCCCATCACGGATGTGCAGGAGGAGTATGCCAGGGCAATCACCGCCAGGCTGCTTGATCGTGGCATCCGGGCCAAGATGGATCTCCGCCGAGAGAAGATGCAGGCGAAGATCCGCGATGCCGAGATGCAGAAGGTCCCGTATATTGCCGTCATAGGCGCCAAGGAAGCAGCAGTGGACTCGGTAGCCGTGCGCATGCGGCATGAAGGCGATCAAGGTGTGGTGGCCGTCGACCAGTTCATCGAGCGTGTGCTCGGGGAGATCAAGAGCAAGGTCATCTTCCCCTAGTTGCTTTGCACGGAAACGTTGCTATACTCGTGGAGGCTCGAAAGAGTAGAGCCACTGTAAAACGAAGCCGGTAAGGCTTCTACCTCCAGCTTTAAGCAAAGAGGTTCTTGAGTTCGCCAATGTGCTACTATATGGCGGCCGTTTTACAGCGGCCGCCATTTTTCTTTTTGGAGGTGTGGAATCAATAGGGATTCAGATCTGATTTACAACGAGAGAGTGCGCTGGAAAGAAGTCCGTGTTATTGATGAGAACAATGGTCAGCTGGGCTTATTGACGTCCGAAGCGGCTCTTGAACTTGCGTACTCGAAGGGGCTCGACCTGATCGTCGTGGCGCCCAACGCCACTCCACCCGTTTGCAAGATCATGGACCTGGGAAAGTACCAGTACGAGCAGATGAAGCGGCAGAAGGAAGCCAAGAAGAAACAGGTCACAGTCGAGATGAAAGAGATGAAATACCGGCTGCGCATCGACGTTGGCGATCTGACCGTAAAGAATCAGCACCTCAAGGAATTCCTGTCCGACGGAAACCGTGTTCGCGTAACGATCATGTTTCGCGGTCGTGAGATGGCTTTCCCGGACCAGGGGCGTGCGCTGCTCAAGAGGGTCGCTGCTGATCTTGCCGAGTACGGCACAGTCACGCAGGAACCAAAGATGCAGGGACGCAATATGTCAATGATGATGGAACCATCCAAAGAAGTGCTTGCCAAGATGAAAGGACCCGGAAAGGAGTAGGACATGGCTATCAAAAACAAAGTGACCAAGATCAGAACGTGCAGGGGAGCCGCCAAAAGATTCAAGATAACCGGTACCGGCAAGATCATGGCGTATGGCGCCAACCATGGCCACAAGCTTGGTAAGAAGTCCATGGCGAAGAAGAAACAGATGCTGAAGAAGCGTGTTCTTCATGGCGCAGATGCTCGCAACATGAAGAGACTTGTGCCGTATCTCAAGGGTTAATGGAGGCTCACTATGTCGAGAGTTAAAGGTGGAAGCTCGATCCGCAGAAGGCACAAGAAGATACTGAAGCTCAGCAAGGGCTATGTCGGCGCACGCTCTATACGGTACAGGGCTGCACGGGAGGCCGTTCAACAGGCTGAGCGCCATGCTTACTTCAACCGCAAGGAAAAGAAGCGCGAATATAGAGCACTCTGGATTGTGCGTATCAATGCGCTTTGTCGCTCTAATGGCATCACGTACTCCAAGTTCGTGGGAAGCCTGAAGAAGGCCGGCGTAAAACTTGACCGCAAGGTTCTGGCTGACATGGCTGTTCATGACAAGGAAACGTTTGCCACCCTCGTCGCCGAAGCGAAGAAGCAGCTGACTGCCTAGTCCTTTCATGATCTCGCCATTTGGTCGAGCTGCTCTTGCTCTCGACCTCCTGCCTCTTGGCGTCTGCAAGTGGGACCTCGCGGCCCTGCTTGAGACGCCAGGTGAATTGGAGGCCGTGTCACAGGAGAGGCTCGACCAACTGCTTTATGCGTCGCCTTCGGCGCGAGGGAAGCACGTGTCATTGGCTGAATGGAACAGTGTCCTGGAAAAAGCCGACACGGAGATTGCCGAGCTCAACAGCCTCGGGGCTTCTCTTATTACGATGTTCGACGGGCCGGAGACCTATCCGGGTCGCCTCCTCGAATGCTACCGTCCACCGGTCTTCCTTCAGATTCTGGGTGACGCAACAGTTCTGCTCAGGGATTGCATTGCCATCGTGGGCAGCCGCAAACCGACGCCTGAAGGTATCAGAGCAGCTTCCGACTTTGCTGGGCAGCTGGCAGCAGCAGGTCTCGTGGTAGTCAGCGGCCTCGCCTATGGAATTGACAAGGCAGCCCATGTCGGATGTCTTGATGCAGGGGGTCAAACGATTGCAGTCCTGGGATCCAGCATTGACGAGATTTATCCAACCATTCATGTTCCAATCGCGCGGAGCATCGCGCAGAACAACAGAGGAGCCGTCATTTCCGAGTTTCATCTTCATATGCAGCCAACGGTCTATACATTCCCACAGCGCAATCGCGTCATTTCTGGTCTCTCGCTGGGTGTCCTCGTGGTAGAAGCTGCGAAGGAGAGTGGATCTCTGATTACGGCCAACTTTGCTCTTGAACAGAATCGTGAAGTCTTTGCGATCCCAGGTTCTATCTACGCCCCGCAACACGTTGGAACGAACGCGTTGATCAAGTCTGGTGCCAAACTGGTACAGTCTGTACAAGACGTTCTCGATGAACTCCCTGGATTCAAGGCCGCCCCCGAGGAACACCCGTCCGAGGCACTGTCGCAGCAGGAACTGACGATCGCAGGCTGCATTCAGACAGGCTGCACCTCAGTGGATCTGCTGTGCGAGCGCCTGGCTTATACCGCGCCTCAGGTACTCAGTGTCCTGACGAGTCTTGAACTCCGGGGCCTCCTGGTGCGCCTGGGACCCGACAGCTTCGCTATCGTCCAGCCACTGCAGCATGGGCATTGATATACGCGTTGTCGGGGGCGGCCTGGCAGGCAGTGAGGCTGCGCTGACTCTGGCTCGCCTTGGCCTGACGGTGGAGCTATGGGAAATGCGGCCTTTGCACCAGACCGATATCCACGAAACCGACCGATTGGGAGAACTTGTCTGCAGCAATTCCTTTGGCTCTGACGCCTTGCGGGACGCGAGAGGACTTCTCAAAGCCGAACTTCGACTCCTGGGTTCTGCTATCGTGCGGTGTGCTGATGCGAGCCGTCTTCCTGCGGGCAAGGCCTTCGCGGTCGACAAGGACCAGTTCAGCGCCCTGGTGACTCAGAGTATCCAGAGCGATCCCCACATTTCCATTCGCAGAGAGGAATACAGACGACTCGATTCCTCGGTTCCAACCATCCTTGCTACAGGGCCGCTTACCAGTCCGGATTTTCTCCATGAACTCCGGGAGCGCCTTGGGTGCGAGAATCTCTTTTTCTACGATGCCGTCGCTCCATCCGTCTGGGCTCATTCGGTTGATCGCAACTCTTCGTTCTTGAGCTCCCGCGGGGGAGATGCCGCCGACTATCTGAACTGTCCCCTGACAAGGGAGGAGTACTATGCATTTGTGCATACGCTCCAATCTGCCAGACAACACCTCCCCGAGACTCCCGATGAACAGAAGTACTTTGAGGGNNTGTTTGCCCGTCGAGGAAATTGCGCGAAGGGGCGATGACACTCTCAGATTTGGTCCGATGCGCCCCGTCGGTCTCCGGGAGAGACCTGCAGACTGCTTCGCCGTCGTCCAGCTTCGCAAGGAGAACCATGAAGGAACCGTCCTTGGCCTGGTTGGATTTCAGACCTCTCTGGCCATCGCCGAGCAGCAACGAGTGTTTGGCATGATACCGGCCCTTCGCAACGCTGAATACGTGCGGTATGGCCTCATTCACCGGAACGCGTTTCTGCGCGGTCCTTCAGTGCTGTCTGCAGACCTCCAACTGGGAGCGTTTTCACGCGTATGGGCAGCGGGACAATTGTGCGGTGTCGATGGATACATGGAATCGACCTCACTGGGACTCGTTGCGGCACTGAACGCTGCTGCTTCGCTTCGCGGCTTTCCACGACCAGTCTTTTCTGTCCAGACGATGATGGGTCTTCTGGTCGACTACGTTACACAGGACAGAGAGGACTTCCAGCCAACGAACGCGAACTACGGGCTTTTGCCGCTTGAACCCGGCCCCAAACAGAAGGCTATCGACCGTGAAACATTTGCTGCTGTGGCTCTGGAACACATCCGGCAGATTGCCGACCAGGTTGGAGCATGGACTGTACAGAAAACGAGCCTCTAGACTCAGACACAGTCGCCGTGCCGAGGCAGGACGTCGCGACGAGTCCGGAAGTGGTCGCCGAAGCCGACGGGTCGTATCTCCACTTGTCGGATGCGGAGTTCAGAGCCCGGATCCGGATCGCGTATGGCCGCATGGCGACCTGTGATCTTTGTCCTCGACGTTGCGGCGCCCATCGGCTTACTGGAGATACAGGCTACTGCGGCGTCGCTCTCAAGCCCAAGGTCTTTGTGTGGAATCTGCATCGTGGCGAGGAACCTCCCGTCAGTGGGACGCGAGGATCAGGTGCGGTCTTCCTCAGCGGTTGCAACCTGAATTGTTGTTATTGCCAGAACTATCCGCTGAGTCAACTGCACCATGGAACTCAGATGTCGGTTGGACAGCTCGCAAGCGCGCTTGTCGAACTCCAGGCGAAGGGGGCCCACAATATCAACTTTGTCACACCCTCTCATCAGGTTCCCCAGTTGCTCGCAGCAGTATTTGCAGCACGACAAGAGGGGCTGCATATTCCCATTGTCTACAATACGAGCAGCTACGACGAGCCATCGACGCTGGCTCTTCTGGATGGAATCGTGGACATCTACCTGGGCGATCTTCGATATACGGACGAAGCTGTCGCCATGCAACTCTCGGGAGTCGCTGATTACGTTCAGGTCGCTGAGCGTGCGCTTATCGAGATGCATCGCCAAGTTGGAGACATCAGCGTGGACGAGCAGGGCAGATATGTCCCGCGAGGACTCATTGTGCGGTACCTCATTCTCCCGCACCATACCGACATGGCTCGAGAGGTCTTTGGCTTCGTGTCCGGCCGGCTGTCACTTCAGACATACGTGAGTGTCATGACACAGTACTTCCCTGCCTACAAAGCATTTGACCGTGCATTGGGCATCTGGCGGAAACTCACCGATGCGGAGTATGACCGGGTCATGAGAACGTGGTCGCGATCAGGGTTGGCCCATGGATGGGTGCAGGACATGGGCGACAACGGGGGAGCCTGAGCGAACCCAGAACGAGCAAGTCACCGCGCAATATTCTGGGCTCCTCCGTCCCTCTGACTCAGCATGTTGTTTGATTTTGGTACAATTTCAAGGTATCCTAGGTTTTTCACATACTTGGAGGTAAAACATGATGAAGTCCAAAGAAATCGGATTGAACAAGACATCTGCCTGGAGCAGCATCGATCGCAAAGCAACCGATAAGCTGGCTGCAGAGTACATGTCGGTTATGAAGGATGCCAAGACCGAACGCGAGTTCGTCGAGGCAGCGACGGTTATTGCCCAGGCTAGCGGCTATAGGACTGCCGACGCTCTCTCTGGCAAAGCATTGCCCAAAGGTGGGAAACTGATTTTCATCAACCGGGGCAAGAACGCGGTGATCGTGAGGCTGGGCAAGCGTCCTCTCGGCGAGGGCGTCAACATTGTGGCCGCGCACGTCGATGCTCCACGCATCGACGTGAAGCAAAACCCGCTTTTCGAGAGCACCGGGCTGGGCCTCTTCCAGACCCACTACTACGGTGGAATCAAGAAGTACCAGTGGGTGACGATCCCCCTTGCCCTGCATGGTGTGATCTATGACAAGGCAGGGAAGAAACTTCAGTTGCGCATCGGTGAGGAAGAGAGCGATCCCGTCTTCAACATTTCCGACATCCTTCCACATCTTGGGCAGGCTCAGGCAGAGAAGAAGCTGAGCGAAGGTGTTTCGGGCGAAGCGCTCGACGCAATCGTCGGCCACGTACCCGCTGATGACAAGGACGACAAGACGCCTGTTCGTACGAACGTTCTGAAGATGCTTGCCGAGCAGCTCAACGTCGAGGAGCGAGCTTTCGCCGGGTCTGAGCTGGAGCTTGTGCCAGCAATGAAGCCTCGGGAAGTTGGTTTTGACCGAGGGCTCATTCTCGCCTACGGGCACGACGACAGGATCTGCGGCTACACGGCCTTGCGCGGCCTGCTGGACCAGAAAATGGAGCCTGAGCGCACGCAGGTCGTTTTCCTCGCTGACAAGGAAGAGATTGGCAGTGACGGCGACACTGGCATGCAGAGCGAGTTCCTTGAACTGGTCATTGAGCGGCTCATCCTGGAAGCTGGAGAGAAGACCACGGCCAGACAGGTGTTCTGGCACTCTATGGCGCTCAGCGCCGACGTCGGTGCAGGTATGGACCCTAATTATCTGGATGTGTTCGAACCGACAAACGCTGCCACTGTTGGCAACGGCATTGTGATCACGAAGTTCACTGGCTCACGAGGCAAAGCCGGAGCCCATGACGCTTCCGCCGAGACTCTCCACAAAGTACTTGGATTACTGGACGAGGCCAAGGTTCCATGGCAGGTAGCTGAGATGGGCAAAGTGGACGTCGGTGGTGGTGGCACTGTAGCCAAGTTCCTGTCGAAGCGTGGTATCGAAACGCTCGACGCCGGCCCTGCGCTTCTGTCGATGCACGCCCCACAAGAACTGGCGAGCAAGGCAGATCTCTATGCCTGCTATCTGGCCTACAAGACATTCCTGGAGAAGGCCCGCTAGCTCATTTCACTTCAAGGCGATGCAACCGGATGCCCCCGTGAAGGGTTTCTCCGGTTGCATCGCTTCAGCTCCTGCATATACTATTTTCGCTCTCTGCCGTCGTGAAGACGGCCGAAATCTAAGTCCAAAGGGAGGAACTGTTGAGAGAGTTTGAATTAATGTTTATTGTGGACGGGACAATGCCGGAGGAAGAAGCTACGGCTGTCGCCACTACCGTTCAGTCCTTCATCTCATCGAAGGGCACGATTTTGAAGGCAGACCCATGGGGCCGTCGTCGCATGGCATATCCGATCAACAAGAAGCAGGATGGCTATTACTGGGTGGTCGCATTTGAGTGTGAGCCTGGCGAAGTCGACGCCCTCAAACAGCAGCTGAGAGTGAACGAAAATGTCATCCGCTGGATGGTTACGCGACCCGAGCACAAGAAGACTATCGTTCCAGTTGAGACTGTCATCGCTCAGGAAACTACCCCTGAACCCGTTCCAGTAGCTGCCCCAGTACTTGAGCCCGTTCCAGTAGTTGCACCGGTAGTTGAACCCGCTCCAGCAGCTGTTCCAGTATCTGAACCCACGCCTGCACCTGAGGCGTAAGGATGAACGACCTCAATCAGGTTGTCCTCACAGGCAGGATTACCAGGGATCCAGATATCCGCTACACACCCTCGGGCAAGAAAACAGCCCGTGTTTCAATTGCTGTGAACCGGAGCTGGAACGCGTCCAAAGATCCGTCTGTCCGTGACTGGAAGGAAGAAGCCTTCTTCGTTGACATCAACGCATGGACCTTCGTTGCCGACAAGATCGAGAAGTCGGCTGAGAAGGGTCTGCGCGTTCTCGTGACGGGACGTTTGTCCATTCGAGACTATACGGCCAACGACGGAACCAAGAAGCGTGCTACCGAGATCGTGGCTACAACATTTGAGATCATCGGTACTCCTCAGAACCGTCAGAGTTCCGGTGAGCCCGCTGAAGCGCCCGGCGAAGATGACCTTCTGAAGGACTTTGAAGTCCCCGAGGGATCATTGCAGCAGGGTTCCGGCTCTGAAGACCACGACGTGCCATTCAACTGAGATGAAGGAGTAGACTACTATGCCAAACGCACCATTCAAGAAACCAAGCAAGACCGGCAAGAAGAAATCGTTTTACTTTCGCGCGCGTAAGAAGTTTTGTCCATTCTGCGCTGACAGGACTGATGATATCGACTACAAGGATGCTTCACGGCTGCGCCGTTTCGTAAGCGATAAGGGCAAGATCCTCCCTCGCCGTGCGACAGGCGTGTGTGCGAAGCACCAGCGTGCCCTTGCGGGTGCCATCAAGAGAGCTCGCGTCATGGCTCTCCTGCCGTTTGTGAATCGGTAGTTCAACACCAACCATGGACAGGAAGGTAATCCTGCTCGCCGACGTCAAGGGCGTAGGCCACAAGAATGACGTGGTCAGCGTTTCTGTGGGCTATGCTGCCAATTACCTCCTTCCCCAGCGTCTGGCTATCGAGGCAACATCCGAGAGAGTCGCCGCCCTCAGCAAACACAAGACGGCAGTGTCTCAGGAAAAGGATGTTGCGCTTGCGCGGGCCCAGGACTTGGCGGCGAAACTCACAGGCCAGTCGGTTACTGTTCGCGCCAAAGCGACGCCACAGGGGAGACTGTATGGCGCTATCACTCCGGACGAAATCGCTGCGGCCATTGGCAGTCAACTCGGTGTCGCAGTGGAGAAGAGAACCGTGAGTACCGATGAACCCATCAAGGCACTTGGTGTATATGCGATTGCTTTGAAGCTGAATCCCCAGGTCACTGCCCTCGTCTCCGTCACCGTGGCGGAAATTGTCTGAGGATGGCCGATCGAAGTGATGCACAGATAAACGAAGCCCGCCCACGAGCTGGACAGAACGAATCCAGTTCGACTCCAGCGAACGTCGTTCCACCGTATGATATGGGAGCCGAGCAGTCTCTGCTCGGCTCCTTCATTGTCTCAAATACCACCGTCGACGAAGTCATGGACTATCTCAAGCCTGAGGACTTCTACTTCGATGAACACGTCGCCATCTGTAACTCCATTTTCCGCCTCCGAGCGTCCAACAAGCCTGTCGATGTCATCGTTCTGAGCAACGACATCAAGAGTCATGGCGACCTCGATCGCATTGGCGGTGTGGCATACCTGGCCAAACTCACTGAGCTTGTCCCGACAACCCAGAACGTCAAGTATTACGCTGAGATTATCAAAGAATCATCGATCAAGCGCAGTATTATACGTGCGGGCCGCGACATCTACGAGCTGGGGTTCTCTCCCACCGTTACAGCCATGGAGTTGATCGACCGGACGGAGAAGTTCATCTACGAAGCGTCTCAGGGTATGGTTCGCGGTGACTTTCAGCCACTGGAACGCATCCTCCCGGACACGTTCCGGGTGCTGCAGGAACGGTATGATCACAGAGGTTCTATTCGCGGGATTGCCACTGGTATCAAAAACCTGGATCTTCAGATCGGCGGGTTCCAGCCCCAGGAGCTGGTCGTCCTGGCAGCGCGGCCAAGCATCGGTAAGACGTCGCTTGCATTGAACATTGCTGCGTACAACGCCGTCCGCCTGAAGAAGCCCGTAGGCATCTTCAGCCTGGAGATGTCCCGAGAGCAACTGGCCGAACGTGTCATATCGTCAGAAGCGATGATCGAGGCGGACAAGCTTCGGTCGGGCTATCTGTCGCAGGAGGACTGGCAGGCGCTGACACAGGTCAGCAACAAGCTATCGGAAGCACCCCTGTATATCGACGACGCGGCGGGGCTGACGGCTCTCGAGATACGGGCGAAGGCAAAGCGTCTTGCAGTCACAGCGAAGGTGGAACTCCTCATTGTCGACTACCTCCAGCTTGCTGCCTCTGGTGAGAAGGTCGAAAGCCGCGTCCTTGAAGTGGCGCAGATTACTCGCATGCTCAAGAACCTGGCCCGCGAACTCAATGTGCCGATCATTGTCGTTTCTCAG
>NZ_QXIU01000117.1 GCF_003570935.1 Candidatus Cryosericum odellii | reverse complement strand
GATGCCTATGGTCCGATTGCCGATAACGCAGGTGGAATTGCCGAACTGACTGGACAACTGCCTATTGTTCGAGAGCGTACGGATCAGCTCGATTCGCTCGGCAACACAACGGCGGCAATGGGGAAGGGTTTTGCAGTTGGCTCCGCCGCCCTGACATCGTTGGCACTGTTCAGCAGTTTCGCGCAAGCCATGAACTTGCCAGTGCTCGACGTTCTTGATCCGCGCGTGGTCGCAGGCATGTTCCTGGGCTCGGTTCTGCCATTCTGGTTCTCGGCTCTTCTCATCGAGGCAGTTGGTTCTACGGCAATGCTTATGGTTGCCGAAGTGCGCAGGCAGTTCCGCGAGATCCCCGGTCTTCTGCAGGGGCTCGCTGCGTCCGATCCAAATGCGTGCATAGCCATCAGCACATGAGGCGCGCTCAAGTACATGGTGCCGCCGGCTCTCGTCGGTATCGCCGCTCCTTTTGTCACGTACTTCCTGCTGGGCAAGGAAGCGGTCGGCGGTCTTCTTCTTGGGGTCACCGTGACCGGCACACTGCTCGGGCTGTATATGGCAAATGCCGGCGGAGCATGGGACAATGCGAAGAAGCTTATCGAGCGATCGCTTGGCGGAAAGGGCAGTCTCGAGCACCAGGCGAGTGTTGTCGGGGATACCGTTGGCGACCCACTGAAGGACACTGCAGGACCTTCACTGAACATCCTCATCAAACTTATATCGGTGGTCTCGCTCAGCTTCCTCCCCCTATTCATGAAATAGGCAGGACCAGTCCACAGAAACCAACGCATTCCTTCAGTGTTTACGTCTTGCGCTGTCGCTCCAAATGTGTACTCTTTGAATATGCAGATGAACGAATCTGGACTCTCAAGTGAAGGAACGTGCCAATGAAAACAGAAACCAAGAAACTGACGGGCTCTTCTCGCTCAACAAAGGTCCGCAAGACGCTTCTCATTGCTGTTATCTCTATTCTGACCATAGTGGTCTGTTTTGCAGGTTACAGTGTCATCTCTCTCTATAGTTCTCTCCGCTCGATCAACCCGAATGCAGGTACCACGGTATCGACTCTCGACCTGCGGGAACGAATCAACATCCTGGTCGTGGGCGTCGACTCACGGGCCACGAACGATCCAGGTCGCGCTGACAGCATCATGCTCATCGGCCTCGATCCAGTCTCCCGCACCATGTCGGTCATATCGATCCCCAGGGATTCCCGTGTCGACATTCCGGGACACGGCTATGACAAGATCAATGCTACGGTAAACCCCGACTACTTTTCCGATGGTGGAATCGACCTTCTCGAGAAAACGGTCGAGGCGATGATTCCCGGCATCAAGATCAATTACTACGCGAAGGCCGATTTCGCCGGGTTTGAGAAGGTCATCGATGCCCTGGGAGGCGTGACCATCAACGTCGAGAAGGCGATGTACTACAAAGCAGTGGATACCCTTATCAACTTGAAGCCAGGAATACAACACATGGATGGCAAGACGGCTCTGGAGTACGCCCGCTTTCGTCATGATGCAATCGGTGACTTCGGCTCCTCGAACGGAGAAGAATTGGGACGCGTTGTTCGTCAGAAGGCTCTTCTCAAGGCTATCGTTGCCCAGACCACCTCACTTCGCAACGTCTGGAAACTCCCCCCCGTCATCCGTGCCGTCGAGAATGCCGTTGTGACCGACCTTCTCCCGAATGACATGCTTCGCATCGCCCTTGCTTTCAAGAATACGACCGACAAGGAAGTAACCACGATCCCGTTCCCTGGAGTGCCAGGGATCGTCGGGGGAACGTCGTACGTTATCCCAGACCTGAATGCCTTGCGATCGAAGATTGCTCCGCTATTCAGTCCGCTCGTTCCGTCCAACTAGGAGCTCCAACGAACGGAATTTCCTCCTGGGATTGGCAACAATTGCGCAACGGTGCTTCATGAGCGTCATTGCCGTCGTCATCACCTTGGACCGCCCCCAAACAGCATCGTGCTGTCTGTCATCGATCCTGCAGGGAACCCAGCGACCCGACCGGGTTGTGGTTGTCGACAATGGCTCCACCATACCATACTCACCTCCTCTCGAATATCAGCAAGATGTCGACGTCGTGCGCCTAGAACACAATAGTGGCCCGGCAGGAGGCGCAGCTGTCGGCCAGCAGAAGGCTCTCGAGCTCAAAGCTGACTGGGTATGGATGGTCGACGACGATGCTGTCGCCGATCCGAACGCCCTGACGCGTCTCATGCAAGGCGTCGAAACGCATGGCATACGGACGTACTTCCGCTCTGTGTGCTACAATATGCCACAACCGGAACTTCCTTTCTTCAACTCGTTCACGTATAGTCGCAGGACCGGAATGCTCAGGCCAGTGCCCCGGGAACGCTATCAGGATCCCGTATTCCCCTTTGACGCCTGTGCCATGGCAGGCCTCTTCGTCCCGTCTTCCTTGCTCCTTGAATCCGGCATCTTCGACGCGTCGCTGTATGGATGGTACGACGACACAGAGTTCACTCTGAGAGCAACGTTGGCGGGGTTCCACGGGTATGCCATCCCTACGAGCCGGTTGCTGCACCCGGCGGCGAACCGCAGACAGTTGCGGGTTCTCGGAAGGTCACTCGCAGTTCTCGTCGATCATCCGGTACGTCTGTACTATGGGACCCGCAACTGCATTCTGACGCAGCGCCGGCTCCTCACGCGAACTCGTTTTCTGGCCTTATTCCTTCCTCTCTTCGCAGTTCGACGTTTCATTTCGATTGTGGTCTTCTACAATAATCGTCGTGCCTTTTTGCACTATTTCGTGAGGGGCGTCTTGGATGGCCTCCACGGCCGGAAAGGCAAACTCACACAAGGGGGTTGTATCACATGAGAAACAAATGGATTGTTGGAATCGTACTTGCGCTCGTCATCATCGCGGGTGTCGTTGCAGCGTATAAACTGACGCGTACGCCCAAGGGTGCGGCGGGTCTCTCAGGGATGCGCATCGAGGCGACGTTCCTGGCTTACGGTACCCGCCCTGAGACCGCCGCCGAAATCAACGTGGGCGGCACCATGTATGATGAAACAGGCACGGCCCTGTTCACCATTACGAAGGTGACCTCGGCGCAAGCAGAAGAAGATTCTTTCGACAGCCAAGGCAGAATCCATATCGTACAGCATCCTATTCTCAAGGATCTTACCATTACCGCACAGTCAATCGCTCCTAAAGAATCATGGGCGTTCATGTCCGGGGCTGACAAGGTCCTGGCAGGCGCAAGCCTTGCCTTGTACGGTGACACGTGGAAGGTGTGGGCAAAAACACTGACAGTTCGCAATCTTCCATAGAAGCAGAAGCAGGATGAGTCTCGACAAAAGGCGATGGGCCGCCCGCATTTTTCTGCTGCTGATCGCATATTATCCACTCCTTAACTGGGCAATACGCAAGGTCCCCTTGTCCCTGGTAGGCGCATGGGAAGACATTATGGTCGTAGCGTTCTTCCTTTTTGCGCTCGTCACGAGTTGGCGCAAAATTGGCCGCCTGTTGGCTTCTCCCGTGACATTGACGGGGCTGCTCTTCTTGGCAGCGTCGTTTGCTAGTTTTGTTTTCAACTCTTATTACGCCGGCGCTTTCGTGCACGAAGCGCGACTTACGTTTGAGCCATTTCTCGTGTTCGTGGCGCTCTGGCTGCTCATCGATTCCCGGCCGGGAGAACTGTTACGAAGCGTTGTGCCACATCTGGTCTTCGTAGCTACCATCGTTGCTGCTATCGGCGTCTATCAATACGTGCGCAAGATACCTGTTCCTGCGAAATGGCTAGACAGCACAGAGAGGACGTCCATCAGTACGCGCGCATATTCGCTTTTTGGAAGCCCCAACGTGCTTGCTGCATACCTTGAGACAATTCTGCCACTCGGAGTCTACCTTTTTCTTGTCCGTTCCGAGTGGTACGAACGTATTGTCATTGCAGGGTGCATTCTTGTGACTGGCAGCGGGTTCCTTTTGACCTTGACACGCGCTTCGTGGTTGTCTGCAGCAGGATCCTTTTTTGTTGGATTGCTTGTGTTGAAGCCAGTTCTCGCTCTTGTATTTGCAATGGTGGGTGCAGCGATCCTTTTTATTGTGCCCACATTCCGCCTTCGC
>NZ_QXIU01000116.1 GCF_003570935.1 Candidatus Cryosericum odellii | reverse complement strand
TTGTGCCCACATTCCGCCTTCGCATGACAACTCTGCTCAGCTCCGCGTACATCACCAAGAGCAATACCCTGGGGCGCCTCTTCCGCTGGAAGGAAGCCTTTCTTAACCTCCAGGAGCATCCACTGTTTGGTAGTGGCCTGGGTACTTTTGGCGGTTCTGCCGGCCAGAAATATGGATTCTTCACCGGCATTTCAATGGATTCTGTCTGGATCCGTGTTCTCACCGAAACCGGGATTCTTGGCTTTTTCACGTTTGTGGCGTGGCTGACCAGCGGGTTCGCTGAAGTTTTCGGCCATTTCCTCAAAACGAAAGACAGACTCTGGCTCTTTGTCTCAATTGGATTACTTGCACTTCTTGCCAACCTCTTTACGGATAACCTTCTCGACTCGTGGGCAATAGCACTTCTGATGTGGAGTCTTTTCGCCCTCGGCGCCATTCCCGAGGGAGACGAGTGAAGGCACTTGTCCTCAGCACCAACAACTATCGCTCGTTCCCCAGCCGAAAACAGCGCTTTGCTCGAAGGCTGGTTGAACGAGGCTATGACGTTCTCTACGTCGAGGCTCCAGTAACCTGGTTGGCATTAGCCCGTCCGAAGCAGTTGTGGAAGTTGAATGCCTGGCGGTCTGGTACGCACGAGCAGGGAGAACACATGTGGACCGCGTCGCCCACGCCGTGGCTTCCGTTCTTCAAGAAGTATGAACGTATGGCAGACCACGACTCACTCACCTACTACCGCTACTTGCAGAGTCTTGCTGGCGACTGGACGGCCGAACCCGGCATCGTCCTGACGTATTTGCCGTTTGTCCCGAAAACTCTTCGATTGCTTGGCGCTCCGGTCGTGTACGATTGCGTCGACGACCACAGCGCATATCCTGGGCTCCTCGACAAGGCTACTGTCGACCGCCTCGAGGCCCGGACTGCCGACATTGCGTCTGCTGTGATTGCAACCAATGAAACCATTGCCACCAAGTTCCTGTCGCACGAAGACAAGCTGAGTCTGATCCAGAATGGCGTGGACCACGAACTGTTTGCTGCGCCCGCCATGGCGTGGCTCGACACATTGACCACCCTGCCGAGGCAACACAAATTCCTGTATGTCGGAGCAATGCGCGAATGGTTCGATGTGCAAGCGCTTGGCGCCGTTGCTGCTGCGTATCCAGACTGCGTGATCGACTGCTTCGGCGAGGCCTTACCGCTCGTTCGTAGTGAACTGGCTATCCATACTAACATCGTCTTCAAGGGAACGTTTTCCCAAGCTGCGATCGCGCAGGAAGCCCCCCACTACGACGTCGCGCTCATCCCCTTCCGTGAATCGCTGCTGACTTTGGGCGTCGACCCACTGAAGTTCTATGAATACGTTGCAGCTGGACTGCCTGTGGTCTCGTCGACAATCCACGCCCTTGGGGCATTCGGCAACGACCTCGTGCGACTTGCATCCACTCCGCAGGAGTTTATTTCGGCAGTGCAAAACACGATCGATGCAGATTCACTCGAGTTGCGCCGTTACCGCGTGCAGTCATCCCGACGTTTTGACTGGTCGTTCCGGATTGCCGAATTCGACCGCGTGCTTGACACGTTGATACCCCACCAGTCCTGAATATGGAGGAAAAGATGGAAAGAAAGCTTGCAATTGTCGGTCTTGGCTATGTCGGCCTGCCTCTTGCGCTCACCTATGCGCTCGATGGATTCCAGGTCTCCGGGGTCGATATCGATCCACGTCGCATCGAGTCGATCAAGTCGTCTTCGCTCGGTATGCGCGAGGACTTCGACGGCGTACCAGTCAATGACGTCCTCCGAACGTGTCTTGCAAACGGCAGCCTGAACGTCACCAGCAGGTTCGACGAACTCCCAAAGGACGTGGCGACCTTCATTATTACGGTTGGCATCCCTATCGACCATGCATGGGCTCTGGACATGAGCATGCTCACGAGTGCCTGTGCGGAGCTCGGCAAGCTGCTCAAGAAAGGGGATCTCGTCATCTGTCGGTCCACAGTACCTGTCGGCACGACTCGTGGCCTCGTTCTGTCGACGCTGGAGCGTGCAAGCGGACTCGTAGCAGGTACCGACTTTGACCTCGCGTATTCGTCGGAGCGGATAGCTGAAGGACACGCATATGACGAGTTCCGCAACATGCCACTGGTCGTCGGGGGCATCAACGGGAGGAGTCTCGACCGCGCGACCCAGGTGCTTGGAGCGGTCAACCGCGAGCCCGTCTTCAAAGCGTCCTCCATCGAACTTGTTGAGGCGGCGAAGATGTTCGAGAATGCTCAGCGGGACGTCAACATCGCGATCGCCGACCAGCTGGCACGTTTCGCGAATCACTTCGACATACCCACGTGGGAATTGATCGAAGCCTGCAACACGCACTCGAGAGTCAAAATTCTCATGCCTGGTATCGGCGTCGGGGGGCACTGCATCCCGTACGCCTCACCCTATCTGTTCGGTTCGCTCTCAAGCCAGAACGAATGCAATGACTTGCTGCCCACCTTCGCCTCCGCGCGTCAGGCGAACGCCGCTCAACCTGATTACATTGCCGAGCGCATGTCCAGGAGGATGGGCGGACTCGATGGCAAGCATGTGCTATTTGTCGGCATCGCGATGAAGGACTACTCGGACGACGTCACGGTGAGTCCGGCCGTCGACCTTGCGAGGGCACTTGCGAAGGCGGGAGCCGAAGTACATGTTCTCGATAGCGTCGCTGAGGCGCCCAGAGAATTCGGACGCGAGATCGACATCGATGCGGGCTGTTTGTGGGCAGACGCAGTCGTCCTGCCCATCCGGCAGGGCAACGTGGACTATGAGCGCGTCAAGAAACTCGTTGTGGCAGCGGCTGGCCGCGTGACTCTGTGCGACTTCAGGGGCGTGTTCGAACATGACGCCGACGTCCTCCAGCAACTCTGGTACGTTCGTCTGTAGAACGCAGACGCGTCGACCAGACCATGGGTGAACGAGTCCACGTCGCCGGTATTCCGGTTGACAACCTGGACATGGACGAAACTCTCGCGGTCGTTGAGAGTTTCGTCGCATCTCGCACCCCACACATGGGGGTGGCCATCAACCCTGAGAAGGTCATCAAGGCCAAACAGGACAAGGCTCTCGAGAAGATCCTGCGCAACAGCGACCTGAATTTCTGCGATGGCATTGGAATCATCTGGGCTTCCCGAGTGTTTTATCACGCGCACATCAAGTCCCGGGTGACAGGGGTCGAACTGTTCTTGCGGCTGCTTGAGCTGGCAGATACCCGTGGATGGCGTCTTTTTCTTCTTGGATCGCGTCCGGAAATTCTATCCGGAGTTGTGACAATCGTGAAGGAGAGGTATCCCGGCCTCGTCGTAGCGGGTTCACACGACGGATACTTCACTGCTGAGGACGAACCCGGCTTGGTTGCGGAGATCGTCGCTGCCAGGGCAGACATCATGTTTGTCGGCATGGGCAGTCCCAAGCAGGAAAAATTCCTTGCCGGCAACCTTTTCGCGATGGATGTCCCGTTTGCCATGGGTGTGGGAGGAAGCTACAACGTCTTGTCGGGCGAGTTCAAACGTGCACCTGCCCGTGTCCAGAGACTCGGTCTTGAGTGGTTGTACCGGTTCGTGCTTGATCCCAAGCGACTGCCTCGCATCCTTTCACTTCCGCGGTTCGTGGGTATTGTGCTGCGGTCACCTCGGGAACATGTCGACAACGTCGACTTCTTTGGCATTTCTATCAGCAACAGGGATATTGATGAGCTTCTCGAGATAGCCGACGGTTTCGTGAGAAGCGGAGTGCCCCATCTCATCGTCACGCTGAATGGCGAGATGGCAGCTCGTGCGTTCAGGGACGCCGAATTTCTCGAGATTGTCCAGCAAGCGGATCTGGTCGTTGCTGATGGCGTCGGCATCGTATGGGGAACACGTATGCTGGGCCCGCGCATCGAGAACCGCATACCCGGCATCGAGTTCTCGGGTTCTCTGCTGGCGCTCGCCGAGCATAAGGGCTACCGCGTGTACTTCCTCGGTGCAAAGCCGGATATCGTCGAGCGGGCCGCCTCCAACATCATGACCCATTATCCGGGTCTTCATGTCGTCGGTTTCCATTCCGGCTATTTTGACGCAGCAGAAGAAGTGCACATGATCCAGGAAATCCGGGCAGCACACGCCGACATTCTCCTGGTCGGCATGGGTGGAGGAGCCCAGGAAAAGTGGATCTGGCACCACCGCGACATGGGTATCCCTATCGCAATCGGCGTAGGCGGCACATTCGATGTCTGGAGCGGACTTGTCCGCCGAGCGCCGCGATTCGTTCAGAAGACCGGCACGGAGTGGTTGTATAGACTGGTCGTCCAACCAAGCCGCGTACGGCGCGTAGGGAGTATCTTCTACTTCATGTTCCGCGTGCTTGCGCATCGTCGGACAGCGTCCAGGAGCTAGATGACCCGAATCCTTGTCCTGGGCTACTATGGTTTTGGTAATTTTGGCGACGAGCTCATTCTGTCGGCTGTACAGGATGAATTGACGAGTATCGAGTGCGAGGCAGTGTTCGTAGTCAATGAACCGGGCCAGTATACGAGCCCCGTCTGCCCGCGACACACGCTCGTCGACCGACATAACCTGGCAGCGATGAGAGCAGCCCTCAGGACGTGCGACTATGTGATGCTGGGTGGAGGAGGGCTGATCCAGGACGTTACCAGCTGGCGAAGTAGTCTGTACTATCTGGGAATTCCCCTGCTGGCCGCGCTAAACAAGAAGGGGATCCTCTCCTACGCACAGGGTATTGGTCCCGTCAGGCGGCCATGGATCCGGCGTCTTATGAGGACCGTGTTTGGCCGTATGTCCCTGATAGATGTGCGTGACGATGCTTCGCGAGACTCCCTGCTCGCTAGCGGGATTCGAACGCAGGATATCTGCGTGTCGTCCGATGTTGGGCTTGCCTATCTCGTCGCGCTACGTGGTGCAGCTCTCGTGGTGACTCATCGTGCGTCCCGGATTGTTGCCTGTGTCAACGAACGGTTCGGGTGGACACCCGAGGAAACAGCTTCGTTTCTCGACTGCCTGGGGTCCCAATCATCTGCCCAGCTGGACCTGGTCGTACTCTTTCCATCGACAGATCTGGCATTCACACGAGCGGTCCAGAACCGCCTGCTCACGCCGTCACAACTCATTATCTCGCCTCAGCCATTGGCCCTGCTGGATCTCTGCAGTTCTGCCAGTTTGACGGTTGCGGGCCGATACCATATGGCTACCGCGGCGGTCGCTGCGCGGTCTCCCCTGGTAGCGCTCGCGTACGACCCAAAGATCTCCCAGTTGGCCGACTATTGTGGCTTCGATGCCTTCCTGCCAGGAAACTCGCCGCAACAGGCTGCTCAGGCCGTTCGCACCAAAAGCATTTCACCGGTGATCGAAGAGTCCATTGAGCGAATCGGCCAGACCAGAACGGACCGCATCGCCCGGTTGAAGACCGTTCTGGAGCGCCGGAACCCGTGAATGTTCTGTCAGTTCTTCGTCAGGTCCTCGCCGACAAAGCCTGTTTTCTCTGTGGCGAGGAATCGGACCTTCCTATCTGTCCCGGGTGCGCTTCTTCATTCCGACCATGCGACCCAGGGTGGAGTGACAGCCATCTCGCTGCCGGCCATGTATCGGGTTTCTCGGCGTACTGGTATGAAGGAACATTGCGACAGGCCATATTGCAGATGAAGGTACAAGGTGAGTATCAGTTGGCCGGACAGCTTTCCGGCATGTTGGCAAGCCTCGCAAAAAGTCTTCCACTCGGAGATCGACCGGTTTTTGTCCCCATTCCGCGGTTCGGCGCTCGGGGTGAGACAGAATATCGTCACTTTCCCCACATTGCAGTCAACATGCTCTCCAAGGGTTTCAACGGCGACTCTGGCAGTGGCCTTTTGTTGAAGACCCATCGCACGCCCCTGCAGACACAGTTGTCGGATATTGAACGCCTGAAGAATCTCGATAGCGTATTCGAACTCTCACCCACAGCAGTCGACCAGTTATGCGGCAGGACGGTCGTCATCGTCGACGACGTCCTCACAACAGGAGCTACTGTCTGTGCCGCCATGAACGTTATCCTGCAAGCATGTCCACATCAATGTCTGTACTTGACCCTCGCTCGTAGTCGGGCTACAATACGGTCAGGCTTATGAAGGCAAGAGCCTAATCTGATGCAACGGGAGGCACACATGAAGATAGAACATAAATCCAAGACGCTTGAGATCCCTCCGCGCATTCTTGCCTATCTCAACGAAAAGGTAAGTCGGTTTGACAAGTTCTTTCGCAAGGAACTCACACTCGGTGCCAACCTAAACCTCTTGCGAGGTAAATATACATGCGAACTCACGCTTGAGGTTTCTGGCCGCATCATCAAGGCTTCAGGACAGGGACCGGACATGGAGGGTTCTATTGACGCTGCATGCGACAAGCTCGATGTGCAGATCCGCAAGTTCCACACCCGGGTCTTCCGGAGGGACTTCAAGGCGGTTGCCGAGCTCAAGGGACTGTTCCAGTCTGAAGTACCGGTAGGGGATGTTGAGGAATCTCCTGAGGGCATCGTCAAACGCAAGGAATTTGAGGTGCTTCCGATGTCTGAAGAAGAGGCGATCCTCCAGATCGAGATGCTGGGGCACCAGTTCTTCGTCTATCGGGATGGCTTGTCCAACAAGGTCTGTGTCTTGTACAAACGTACCAATGGGGGCTACGGTCTGATTGAAATCGACTGACCAGACGACGCCCCCGATTGTTGCGACGATACTAGCGACTATCGTTTCAGCTTTGGCGTTGCGGTCTAATAAGCAACGCCAAAGCTGTCTTGTGTTGCTGCTTGCGCAGAAGGGCTGAATCCCATGACAATCCAGCAAACCAGCCCGGTGTCTGTGTCGCAAAGTCCAGTAGTTCATTCCGTGGAGGTACCTCTCTGATGGGACTGTTCAGTTCGTTTTCCCCAGCTGCTCGCAAACTCAAAACATACCAAGCCATAGTTCCACAAATCCTTGAACTCCAGCCGGCGTTGGTCGTGCTCGACGATGAGGGTTTGAAGACTTATGGAGCCGAGCTCAGAAAGCGGGCTGCGGCAGGCGCCACCGAGACCGAGCTGTTGCCTGAAACCTTCGCGCTGGTAAGAGAAACGGCCCGCCGTCTTATAGGGCTGGAGCCCTTCCCCGAACAGCTCCTTGGAGGTATCGCGCTCTACTTTGGCAATATCGCGGAGATGAAGACCGGCGAAGGGAAGACGCTCGTGGCCACCTGTCCCCTGTACCTCAACGCCGTTATGGGTCATCGAGGGCACCTTGTTACCGTCAACGATTACCTGGCCAAGCGTGATCGGGCCTGGATGGGGCCTGTCTATGAGTTCCTTGGCATGTCGGTCGGCCTCCTTCAGAACGACAGCTCTCCGGAAGAGCGTGCTGCTGCATACGCAGCCGACATCACCTATGGCACAAATAACGAGTTCGGCTTCGACTACCTCCGAGATCACATGGCCGGTTCAGAAGACGGCATGTTCCAAAAGGGAGCTCTCGACTTTGCCATCGTCGACGAGGTCGACAACATCTTCATCGATGAGGCTCGGACAGCTCTTATCATCGCGGGCCCCGGTGGTGACTCGGACATGCCATACTACGAGGCTGCTACATTCGTCAAGCGGCTGAAGGGAACGGTTCGCTCCGAGATGGCCGCTGGTGACAATGAGACACCAGCCGGCTCCGACTACGTCTACGACGAGAAGCACAAGACAATCGATCCGGCCGAGGATCTGCTGGCCCGTTTTGCTCGTGCTGCCAAGATTCCCGAAGACAAGTTGCTGAAGGAGCAGGCCACCTATGGCAAGATTCTTCGCAACGCCATCAGAGCACAGGTCTTCTTCAGGAAGGACAGCGAGTACATCATCAAGGACACGGAAGTCATCATTGTCGATGAGTTCACAGGTCGACTCATGTATGGACGTCGCTACTCTGAAGGGTTGCACCAGGCCATCGAGGCAAAGGAAGGGCTCAAGGTCCGCGAGGAGAGCCAGACGCTGGCAACAATCACGATCCAGAACTTTTTCAAGATGTATCACAAGCTGTCCGGGATGACAGGAACGGCGCTCACAGAAGCAGACGAGTTCAAGGAAATCTACGGACTTGATGTCCTCGAGATACCCACACACCGTCCAGTGGGGCGCCAGGATGCGGACGATGAAGTCTACCGCTCCGAGCGCGGCAAACTGGACGCGATCCTCCGCGAGATCCAGGCGCGGCATGAGAAAGGACAACCCGTCCTTGTGGGTACGCGTTCTGTCGAGAAATCGGAAGCATTGAGCCATGAGCTGAAGAAGCTCGGCATCAAGCATCAGGTTCTCAATGCCAAGTATCACGAAAAGGAAGCTGAGATCATCGCCCAGGCGGGTCGCAAAGGCTCGGTCACTATTGCCACCAACATGGCGGGCAGAGGTGTCGATATTCTGCTCGGCGGCAATCCCACTGCTCTTGCTCACGCCGCTGCTATTGTTCGTACCAAAGCTGACCCCAAGAAACAGCCGGAACAGTACGCGGAACAGTACGCGGAACAGTACGCCAAGCTCTTTGCAGAGTACAGTGAGTCGTGGCCAAAGGAACATGACGATGTCGTCAGCGTTGGAGGCCTGTTTATCCTTGGCACCGAGCGTCATGAGTCGCGCCGCATCGACAACCAGCTTCGGGGACGGTCTGGCCGGCAAGGGGATCCTGGTGAGTCCAAGTTCTTCCTCTCGGCAGAAGACGACATCCTGCGCATCTTCGGTGGCGATCGTATTCAACGTATCTTCGAAATGATGAAGGTCGAGGAGTCGATGCCCGTGAATCATCCCCTCCTCTCAAAAACAATCGAGATGTCCCAGAAGAAGGTTGAATCCTACAACTTCGATGCGCGCAAGAGCCTCCTTGACTACGACAACGTGCTCAACAAGCAGCGTGAGGTCATCTACGCGGAACGTGACAAGGTTCTTGCGGGGGTCGACCTTACAGACGAGGTACACGAGTTCATCAACGAACAGGCGCAAACGACAGCGCAGCAAGTCGTCCAAGCACAACGAGCCGATGAGTCTGATCTTGGCAAAGTCTACAATGACTTAGTTCTGGATGCCTTTGGCAGGCCCGTGGCCATGACACTCGAAGAGTTGACCGACCTTGTTGAACACCGTGACGCTGAACAGGCTCTCACCACCACGATTCAGGACCGTGCGGAGGCCATTTACCGCGAGAAGTACAACAGGTACGGAGAGAACGTCATGCACCAGATCGAGCACTACTTTTTCTTACACACCATCGACAGTGCATGGAGGGATCATCTTCTTCAGATGGACGACCTCAAGGACGGCATCGGCCTGCGTGCTTATGGCCAGCAGGACCCAGTCATTGCCTATCAAAAGGAAGGGTATGATCTCTTCAATGAGCTGATGGACCAGATAAAGCACGATGTGACAAGAGCGTTGTTCACGTTCGAGCTGCAACCCCCAAAACCAGAGAAGAAACATGATCGATCTTGAACCACTGCGCAGGCGTGTTTCAGAGTGTGAGTCACGCGTATCCGGACTTTATCAGCCTGGCTGGCTGACGAGCCAGCAAGCGCGGCTGGAAGAGCTGCGAGCCAGGACAAGTGCTGCCGGCTTCTGGAATGACCAGACGAGCGCAGCAGAGATCATGGGTAGTATCGCACGCATCGAGGCAGACGTTGCTTCCCAGCAGAAAGCAGTGTCTGAGCTGGACAATGCTCGAACTGCCATTGAACTCCTTGTCGGGATGCCGGACCCCGAACTGGAGCGGGAAGCTGTTGGCAGCATTGAACAGCTCGAGCATGACCTGCAGATTCTTGAGACAACGGCCTACTTTAGCGGTCCCTATGATGCGTCCAATGCTATCTTGTCACTCTCGAGCGGAGCGGGTGGCACGGATGCGCAGGATTGGACCGAAATGCTTATGCGTATGTATACCCGTTATGCCGAGCGACAGGGGTTTGAGGTGCTCGTGACGGACTACATGCAGGGAGAGGAAGCAGGCATCAAGGGTTGCACGCTCGTCATCAGGGGACCCTACGCCTATGGTCTTCTGATGCACGAAAAAGGGGTACATCGCCTGGTCCGCATCAGTCCTTTCGATGCGAACAAACGTCGCCATACGTCGTTTGCAGCGGCAGACGTCATCCCGGAAATCCCAGAAACCAACGCGGACGCCGACATCCCCGAAGGT
>NZ_QXIU01000115.1 GCF_003570935.1 Candidatus Cryosericum odellii | reverse complement strand
CGGACGCCGACATCCCCGAAGGTGATCTGCGCATCGATGTCTTTCATGCGTCAGGTCATGGAGGACAGAACGTGCAGAAGGTTTCTACCGCTGTGCGTATCACGCACATCCCAACGGGCATTTCAGCCAGTTGCCAGAACGAGCGCTCGCAGTTGCAGAACAAGCGAATGGCAATGGCCGTCCTCAAATCCAGACTTCTTGTGCAGCGGGAACTGCAGCGTGATGCCCAGATTTCGGAAGTGCGCGGGGCCTTCAAATCAGCCGAATGGGGCAACGAGATCCGGTCGTATGTCCTGCAGCCGTACAAGCTGGCCAAAGACCACCGGACGGGACTGGAAAAAGGAAACGTTGATGCAGTTCTCGACGGCGACCTGCAGGACTTCATCCTTGCAAGTGTGCGACATGACGCGGAAAATCGTCGTTCGAGCGATTCGTGACGTCGTCGGTATAACGATCGGGTGTTTCGTCTACGCCCTTTCGTTTGCCCTCTTCGTCATCCCTGTTGATCTGGCTCCCGGAGGCGTCTCGGGACTTGCGATCATTCTGAATCATTTCTTCAAGATCGTTCCCATTGGTGCAACAATCATCATCTTGAATACTCCGCTCTTCCTGCTGAGCCTCAAGAGGCTGGGAAAGGCATTCCTGTGGCGTTCAGTGTATGCGACCATCATCTCATCAGTCCTTATTGATGTGATCGTGCCCTTCACCCATGGCTTCCATGTGGACATGCTGCTCTCAGCGGTCTATGCTGGAGTCGTCATGGGCATCGGGATTGGCATCATCTTCCGTTTCTTCGGTTCTACCGGCGGCACTGATCTCCTCGCCCAGATGTTGTCCGAACGCATAGGGCTGAGTTTCGGAACGACTCTGCTGATCATCGACACAGTCATCATTGCTTTCTCGGGTATCGCATTCCGGAGCGTTACGATACCGCTTTACTCAATCGTATCGCTCTATATTTCTGCAAAGGCCATCGACCTCGTACAGGAAGGAATCTCTTTCTCGAAGGCGGCCTGGGTGGTCAGCAACCAACCGGAAGCCATTGCCGGCAAGGTCATGGCCGAACTGGATCGCGGAGTGACGAAATTCACTGCAACTGGCGGCTTCACGGACGAACGCAAGGAAGTGGTGTTCTGCGTCGTACCCCAAAGCCAGATATCTCATCTCAAGCAGATCGTCCATGAGGTTGACCCTGATGCCTTCGTGGCCATCATGGACGTTACCGAGACTCTGGGTCTCGGATTCAAGGAGCTGGGTACACGATGATACANNAAGTTCGTCTTTCTGACAGGTGAGTCGGGCGCAGGCAAGAGCACCGTTCTGCGACTCATCTATCGTGCCGAACGGCCGACGAATGGCACGATCCTGGTTGATGGAGCGGACACGGCAGCGGCTCATGGCGGCTCGCTCACGTCTCTGCGGCGGAGAATGGGCATGGTGTTCCAGGACTACATGCTGCTATTCGACCGCTCCGTGTCTGAAAACGTGGCGCTGCCACTGGCTGTCCGAGGCCTGGGCAAAGTGATCATCAGCCAGGAGGTAGACAAGTATCTGGATCAAGTCGGCCTCGCGGGATACCAGCGTCGCCTGTGCTGCTCGCTTTCCGGAGGCGAGAAGCAGCGTGTTGCTCTTGCCCGCGCGCTCATCGCAAAACCTGATATCATTCTCGCGGACGAGCCAACGGGGAACCTCGACCTGAGCAATGGAGAGAAGATCGTCGAGGTCCTCCATGACGCCAACCGCCAGGGTGCCACTGTCTTCATGGCTACCCATGATCTGTACCTCGTCCAGTCAACACGACTGCCGTTTGTACGGCTCCGTGGTGGACGAAAGGTCGAGGAGGGCAACTTCTGATATGTTTACATTCAAGCAGACACTGCAGGACCTTCGGAGACATCCTGTCCGTACTCTCCTCGTTTCAATCCTGATAGCTGTACTGATGGTCGCAAGCGCTGGCATCTATGCAATGTCCATGGACGTACGCCACACCATCTCGGAGATCGAGAGCACACACTCCATCAACGCATACCTTCTGGCCGGCCTGGATCAGACTTCCATTCAGACTCTTCTCGAGCAGATGCAGAAAGACGAAGCCGTTGCCCGTGCGGAATACGTGAGTCCCGCAGACGGCCTCAAGAAGCTTGAGACTCAGTATCCCCAGTTTGCAAGCGTATTTAGCGACCTGACACGCAATCCGATTCCACCTCTTATCCGGGTCTATCCAGTCTCCGTGCAAGGCATCACCGGCTTGGCTGCGGAGCTTCGTTCTCTTGCTGGCGTTCAAACCGTGGAGTATGACGAAGGCTCGGTGCAGGGGATGGCCAACGCGAACGTGTTTGTCCACAGNNTTCATTGCGGGTTTCTGCCTCATGGCATTCAGCATCATCAATGGCAAACGAAAAGAGACTGCAGTGCTGAGCGTGGTCGGTGCCAGCAACCTCCAGGTTCTTCTCTCAACACCCGCCCACCTTGTCGCTGTCTGGGCGCTGGCATCGGTCCTCTTCGCCGTTGTTCTCCCCAGCGTCATCAGGTATTCCACGACACAGCTCAAGGTATCCTTTTCGTGGGTGACGCCCGAGCCTGTGGGAGTCGTCTACGCTGGGGCCGCCTCCGCCGTTGTACTGGCCTCCCTGGCTTGCCTCCTTCTGGCCTGCGTCATTGCAACGCTACTGGCGTACCGCATGGATGAGGAACAGCGTCGAGAGGAGACCCTTCTCGAATGAGAATCCTGAGACTTTTCACTGCTATTGTCCTGATTCTCTCTCTGTTTGTTGGTGCCTCCGTCTTCGCTCCTGGCGTCGAAGGAGACCTCACGAGCGACCTCAAGGCTGCTCAGCAGAAGATGAACCAGCTGAAAACACAGCTTCAGGCAATCCAGAAGCTGATCACGGAGAACAAGTCGGCCAAGTACAACCTCCTCAGTCAGCTGACTTCCCTTAATGACCAAGTGGATCAACTGGAAGGCGACATAGGGGACATCGACAGCCGCATCACTCAACTGGAGACTCTCCTCAGCAAGACAGCAGCTCAGATCGTCGTCAGAGAAAAGCAATACAACAAGTTGTCAGCAGGAACCGGGTCGTCGATCGATCTCCTGTACCATGTGTCCAACCTCGACGTCGCAGGTCTTCCTTTCACAGGAGGCGACCTTAGTGCCACTGTCGAAGCGCAGCAAGGCGTGTCAGCCGTCCTTCAACAAATCACGGCGTCTCTGTCTGCGGTAAGTACGCAGAAACTCGCTCTGCAATCGGACCGCGCCGACTATGCGCAGACGAAGAGCCAACTGGACCAGGTATATGCGCTCAAGAAACAACAGGCAAGCCTTCTGGCGCAGCAGAAAGCTGCCACGCAGCAGACCCTGGGTTATCTGGCAGCCCAGGGTACCCAATACACTGTAGACAACAAGCGCATTCAAGACGAACTGAGCCGTGAAAACAAGCTCATCGACCAGATTGTCGCTGAGATCGATCGGCAAAAATATCTTGGCAATGAGTCGACAGGCAAGCTCCTTTGGCCAGTGGCGGGCCATATTACTATCACCGAGCTCTTTGGGATGCGCCACGACCCAATTAACGGGGTGTGGGAGATGCACACCGGAATCGATATGGGGGTGCGTATGTCAACACCTGTTTGCGCTCCTGCGGATGGTGTGGTTGTGTACGAGGGGAGATTCTCAGGGTATGGCAACATGCTGATGATTCAATGTGGCCAACATATGACTCTGCTCTTTGGGCATCTCAAGTCGTTCATTGCCAAGAAGGGGCAGTCCGTGACACGTGGCCAGGTAATGGCTCTTTCAGACAACACGGGCTGGAGTACAGGCCCGCATCTACACTTTGAGGTCCGGATCGATGCCATTCCGAAGAACCCGTTCCTCTATCTTGGGCCAAAACCGTAGCGCTCACGGCCAAAGGAGAGTCATATGCCATCCAGAAAATCCTCGCTTGTCATAGCAATAGCCGCGCTGCTCGTTGTCGTGATCGCATTCTGGGCTGGATTTGTCGCATACCCATTCCTTGCCCCACGCCTTACAGGCTCTCCCCGGCCATCGTCTGTCCAGACGACCCTTGACCGTGACACCTATCTCAAACTGTCCGGGGAGATCTATGACACCCTCAGCCTTCAGTACTACCAGAAGGTCGATGCCGGCAAGCTCCTCAAGGGACAGGTCGCTGGGCTCGGCGACCCATACACGGAACTGTTTACACCTGCCGAAGCGGCGGACTTTCGCGAACAGCTGTCTGGTGAATACGTAGGCATCGGCGTCGTCATCACGCCGAGCGCGAAAGCTGATGCCATCGAGATCGTAAGGGTATTTGCTGGTACACCTGCAGAAGAGGCTGGGCTGAAGCCTGGAGACCTCATCGA
>NZ_QXIU01000114.1 GCF_003570935.1 Candidatus Cryosericum odellii | reverse complement strand
CTGAAGCCTGGAGACCTCATCGATAGCATAGACGGCACGACCGCTCGGAAACTGGACCTCGATACCGTCTCCGCTCGTGTCAAGGGCAAGGCGGGTACGTCGGTCCGATTGAAGATCGAACGTGCCGGAAAACTTTTGGATTACACAGTCACACGGCGCCAGGTCGACCTGCCGGTTGTCGAGAGTCGCATCATCGGGAACAAGGTTGGCTACATCTCCGTGTCCTCATTCAGCTCTGGTGTGGCTGTGAAGTTTGCCCGGGCGCTTCACGCACTCGAGGACCAGAAGATTGCAGGACTGGTCATCGACATACGGGACAATGGCGGCGGATACCTGAATGAGTGCCTCGACATGCTGTCGAACTTTATTCCCCATGGGACAGCTCTATGGACAAGGGAAGCAGGCGGTCAGCTGAACCCTGTGACCGTCAATGGCGGCGGCGTGTCGTTCCCTGTCGTCGTCCTGGTCAACGAAAACTCCGCGAGCGCTTCAGAGATCTTCTCGGCCGCAATGCAGGAGAACAAGACGGCTCTCGTCCTGGGGACCAAGACATTCGGTAAGGGAGTCATCCAGCGCAGTTGGGACCTCGCGGATGGATACGAACTCAAAGTGACGGTCGAGGAGTACTATACGCCAAACAAGAACACGATCCAGAAGAAAGGACTGACTCCCAACATCGTGGTAGCAGATCCGACCCCCGCGCTCTTTGGAACGCTTCCAGGCGATGGCCAGCTCGCACGCGCTGTCCAGACGGTCGAGGAAGGAAAGCGACCATGATTGTCGTAGTATCTGGTCCTGGAGGTGTCGGCAAGAGCACTGTCGTCGCGGAACTGCTGCGGCGCTACCCAGATATGCACCGCTCGATCTCCGTCACGACGAGGGGCCCCCGGTCGGGGGAAGTAGACGGCGTCGACTATCACTTTGTGACCGAGGAACAGTTCACAGATTGGATTGACAAAGGACTGTTCGCCGAGTATGCTGATATACGTGGCCGTCACTATGGGACGCTGATGTCCTCGCTCGAAGCTGTCCGGCCACAGGAGATTCTGGTCCTGACCATTGATATTCATGGCGGCCGTAGTATGAAGCGCCTGTTTCCGGAAGCCCTTATGATTTTTCTGAAGCCTCCGGATGTGATGGAACTTGAACGTCGTCTGGCGTGCAGAGGTTCGGAAACGCCCGAAGAGATAGCCGGACGCATCGAGCTTGGTCACTACGAGATGACTTTTGCCAAGGATTACGATTACATGGTCACGAACCGTGACCTTGAGACCACGGTCGACATTGTCGACAGCATAGTCCGCAGTGCACTGCGGAGATAGGAGTCGTGTATGGACGATCAGAAAGAACAGCCTACCCAACAGCCAGAGCTGGCAAACCTCTATCTGGAGACGTTGATCGCCAAAGTCGACACGAACAAGTATCGGCTCATTCGTCAGCTTCTCGATACATCGCATGAATTGCTCGAAGAGAAGACCGACCCGCTTCGTGAACCTGTCGATGACATCCTTCGGAAGTCCGCTGGCCGCATGGTGGCTGCAGCGGCACGCAACGCTGCAAACCCCGTGATCGAGGACACCGAACCGAAGCGCTAGAGTACCCAGAATCCAATCACTTACGAAGAAGCGTCAACCACCCCGTACGAGCGTGCGGGGTGTCGACAACTTGCGAAAGGAGAGACCTATGAACAAGAATGCGCGCACCAGCCAGACCGTAGAGTTTGTGACGATCGGACATCCCGACAAGGTCGCTGACCAGATCTCAGACGCCATTCTGGACGAACTGCTTACGCAGGACCGATATAGCCGCGTCGCCTGTGAAACGTTTGTCACGCATGGCCTCGTCATTGTCGGTGGAGAGATTACGACCAACGCATTCGCCGACGTCGACGGCGTTGTCCGGTCGACCATCGACAGCATTGGCTACAATCACCCGAAATATGGGTTCGATGCCAAGACCTGTGCAGTCGTCAATGTAATTGGCCGACAGTCTCCAGACATTGCCCAGGGTGTCGATGCGGGTGGTGCCGGGGACCAGGGTATCATGTATGGCTATGCCACGGACGAGACGCCCGAGTATATGCCGCTACCGTACGAACTGGCGCGCAGACTTACTATGCGGCAGGAGGAAGTCCGACAGCAGAATATCCTCGACTATCTGGGCCCGGATGGCAAAAGCCAGGTCACGTTGGAATACGATGGCGACAAGCCTGTGTACCTGCGTTCTGTCGTCCTTTCGTCTCAGCACCTCGATACCGTTCTTGATCCTGACAATCCCTCACGAATGTCGGATCAGGCTCGTGAGGAGATCATCGAAAAGATCGTACGGCCATCGTTGCCAACTGACCTTCTCGACAGCAAGACCACGATCTTTGTGAATCCGACCGGCAAATTTGTCGTGGGCGGCCCGCAGTCTGACACGGGCATGACCGGCCGCAAGTTGGGCATTGACACGTATGGGGGACGTATCCCGCATGGCGGAGGTGCTTTCTCTGGCAAGGACCCCACGAAAGTGGACCGGTCGGCTACCTATTTTATGCGGTATCTCGCCAAGAACATCGTGGCAGCCGGTATTGCCCATCGATGCCTTACGCAGGTGGCTTATGTCATCGGTCAGAAGGACCCCGTTTCGTTCGAGATTTCCTTCGAAGGCACTGGTGCAGTTCCCGAGTCGATCGTACGGGACGTCATTGCGAAGAATGTCGAAATGACTCCCACCGCCATGATCGACTATCTCGGGCTTCGAAAGCCCATTTACCGCCAGACGTCCATGCACGGTCACTTCGGGCGTCCGGGATTCAGCTGGGAAGAACTTGACCTGGTTCGAGAACTGAAGAACTGGCTCAACATCTAGCCCGTGCTCGGCAGTTTCGCCGTTCTGACACAGAGAGGCCCGTTTTCACGTAACCTCCTCTCATACGATCTCGGTTCGGTTGGGGGCAATCCGGAACCAGGAACGTGGTTCCTGGTTCCTTTTATGCACAATGTGGCACCTGCCCTGCTCGTGTCGACATCTGGTCTCGAGGGTCCATGGTCCAAGACGGGGGGGCTTCCACTCCCTGCTCTGAGTGTCTGCTCAGCGCCTGGCATTTATCCGGCGCTGGAGCTTGATATGGTGGCGCTTCAGCATTCTCTCGAGAGACAGGTCCTTGGTTGGGAAGATGCCCTCGCGATCGTCCGTTTCCTGCAGGCATCTCAACCGCACGACCGCAGTAAGGCTCGCCTCACTGCATCCGACCCGGCACTGCTTCTGCACAATCTGCAGGTGATGGCTGCACGGGACCCCTCTTTTTCCACAAAGACGGCTCCAGTGCGCCAACTGCTTTCAGACACTGAAGCCACTACCCACCTACAGTCCGCGCTCTGGAAACTCTCAACCCCCGCAAGACGCAAGCTCTATGAACAGGGATTTGTTGTCGACAGCGGACTCGCCGACACCGAGCCACGAGTGTCTTACGCACGGGGCGACCACAGTGATCCACAGCTTATCGTCGGATCCTTCGTGGACAGGGCAACTCGCTTTCGCCCGGCCATCGAAGCCGCGATCGCAGGCGGTGGCAGCGTTGCCATGATCGTCAGCTCAGACGTGCTCGCGAGTCTTTACGAAGGGCTTCTGTCCCGCGACTGGAACATTCCGGTTGTCCGTTGGCCCTCAGTGGGTGCCAGACGCTTTCGTGGTGACCGGCGCTCGACTGTCTGGCTGAGTACCCGTCAGTTCTCGTCGTTGATCCTCCCTGAAATCACACTTGTTATCGTCGATCTGGGAATCCCCGGGGAGTGGCCCTTCTTCTGGCAACGCTTCTCTCTCAGAAGTCTTCTCAGCGTTGCTGCTGACATGAGCAACGCACACGGCATCCCGTGTCTGGTTGGTGTGAGTGCACCGACACTCTCAGTGCTTGACGCCTGTGGCGTCCCGACAGACTCCGCGCTGGGGTCAGAGGTAGAGAACCCTGCCCACGTGTCTGCCACCTTCGTTCTTCGGAGTCAGAATCCTGTCTCGGAGAAACGGACTGGGCCTTCGGGGGTTCTCCTCGCACCAACGATGCGCCTCCTCCGGCAAACGTACGATCAGGGTAAGGACTCCATGCTTCTTCTCAACATCCGCGGTTTTGCGACGCTGATTGAATGTGCGGAATGTGGGTACACAGCGACCTGTCCTGACTGTGGTGCAACGCTGACCCTGGGAAGTGACAGAAAGAGGCTCTTCTGCAAACAGTGCGGTCATTCGGAGGTTCCGCCGGATGTCTGTCCCAATTGCCATGGAACACAACTTCGATCACGCGGGTACGGCCTGGACCGCCTCGCCCGTGAGCTCCAACGTACGTTTCCGGCCTCAGCCGTTCAGCTGATGACGCCCACCGACGAGGCCACGGTCGCGCAGAACACAGGTCCGTCGCTGTTTCTCGGCACGTATGCCGATGTCCAGCGCATCGCTGTTCTGAAGCCTGAGCTCGTTGTCTTTCCCGACGTGAGTGTCGGGCTCCGGCACCCGGTGTTCGACAATATCGAGCAGCTAGCCGTCGTCGTCCGTGGCGCGGTTGCAGAAACTGCGCCAGGTACTGTTCTGATCCAGCTTGACCGCCGCTCCACAGGCCTGCGAGGCGTTCTCGACGGTACTGAGACTATGGCAACCTTCCTTGAGAACGAGAGGGAACAGCGCCGCGAGCTGTTGATGCCCCCTTTCGCACGCCAATTTGTCGTACGAATCTCGTCTCGCGGTGTGAGCCCCGACGTGGACGCAATAACCAGGGACCTGGGGAACGCCCTTGCCGCGGAAGGAGTGGATTTCCGCGGGCTGCATGCGGACCTGCTGACCGTGTCAGCTCAGGCAAGGGTCCTCTCTCTCGAGTTCCGTGCAGACTCCCTGCAGGCGGCCCTTGGACTGCGTGTTGGCATCGCTCTCGCGCACAATAGACACTTCCAGAATGCCGCCATCCGGGTATACTAGTTACATGAAAATCGTGCTGATTGGCAGTCCCATCCTTCGAAAGAAGGCACAACCCATACGGAAGGTCACGAGTGAGCTTGTTCATCTGGCCGAATCGATGGAAGATCTCATGAAACCGATAGGAGTCGGCCTGGCTGCCCCTCAGGTCGGCCTTAGTCAGGCGTTCTTCATCTATGATGTCGGCGAAGGGCTCCATATCGTGGTGAACCCTCAGATTCTGGACCGCAAGGGATCGGCGACCGATGAGGAAGGCTGTCTCAGTATCCCCGGCGTTTATGCACCAGTAGACCGTGCCACAGAAATTACGCTGTCATATCTCGACCAAAGGGGCAAGAGACGCATCCACAGATACGTCGATTTTGAAGCTCGCGTCATCCAGCACGAGTTTGATCACCTCCAGGGTATGCTGTTCGTCGATCGGATCACTGACCCGTCCACAATTTCTGTGCAAGAAGGAAGTCCTGTCGGCGCAGCACTGACTCAGACAATCAGAGAAAAAGGACAGCAGCTCTGACGATGGCCTTGGACACTCCCCGCATCGCTGTCTTTGGTTCGTCATCGATTTCGGTCCCGGTTTTCGAGACCATCAGATGTCGGTTCCACGTCGTCATTGCTGTCGTGTCAGAGGAACCTCGTGTCCGCCGAGGCAAACTCCTGGCCAACCCCGTACAAGCGTGGGCGCAGTCCCATTCAATCCCCGTGCTCAATGGCACAGAGACTCCTGGAGAGGTACTGACAAAGCGACTGGTCGACGATGCTGTCGACATCCTGTTTCTGCTTTCCTACGGAAGACTCCTTCCGCAGGCTCTCCTGGATGCGCCGCGTCTCGCCTCCATCAACCTCCACCCGTCCCCGTTGCCCTGGTACCGGGGAGCGGCTCCTATTGAACGCCAGATCATGGACGGTTGCAGGCAGTCAGCCGTGAGCATCATTCGAATGAACGGCCTGCTGGACCGAGGCGAGCTCCTAGCTCAGGAACCGTTCACAATTGCCGACTCGGATTACCGCACCGATGTCGAGGCTTCTATCATCCGGGTAGGAGTGCCGCTTACTTTGCACGTCTTCGACCAACTGTTGCACAGCTCAACAACGCCACTGCAACAAACCGGCGCGGGCTCCTACGCACGCAAGCTCAAGTCTGACGACGAACTCATCGACTGGTCAGGTTCAGTCGAGCAGGCATACAATCTCGTCCGGGCTCTTGCCCCTGAACCATGTGCGTGCTCTTTCCAGGAAACGGACCGACTGAAGATCCTCAGGGCTATCCCTTTGTCTGCAGACACCGACCTCTCCGCAGACGCCCCCTCTGGTACGGTTGCACAATTTCTGCGCAAGCGTGTCGCCGTTCGCTGCGGTGACGGATGGCTCGAACTTTTAGAGCTCCAGTTTCCGGGGAAGACTCCCATGTCGACGGTCGACCTTCTCAACGGCCGGTGTCTTCTCCCTGAAATTGTCCTCCGTCGAAACCCATCTGCCTAGACTTTCCCTTCTCGAAGATCGCCCCAAAGTTATCCACAGGTTGGTTCCACTTCCACAAAGATTGATTTGCGGAGATTGATTCGCTCCCCCTGTTCGATAACCCAAAGTGCGTTCCTTCGACTTCGCGAACGAACGGTATGCCGGTTCATCGACATAAATCGCTTCGTCCTCCCCCTTCACTCCACTGTGAAAGTTCCTTCTCGCACCCTCGATCAGATTCTTGCGAACGAGATGTGATGTGCATGCAAGATAGCGGGAACACCAGCCCAGGCACCATAACGACCAGAATACCACCCCGTTTATCGCAATTGCGGGGCTTTTCGGCGATCTGGCTCATGCTCCTACGTCTTGTGAATCGAAATCTCTTCCCAGGGCCACTTTTCGGCACATACAAACTGCCAGGGGAGTGGTCAGATCTTGATGGTGTCTTCGGCGGCGTGTTCCAGACGATCCGTCGTGTGGACGTAGATCTGGGTCGTCGTGATATTCTGATGCCGGAGTGTGTCACGCACTTGTTCTATGGTGGCACCGTTCTGAAGGGCCATGGTGGCAAAGGTATGCCGCAGCGAGTGCGCAGAGATGCGCGAAGAGTACACGCCGATTCCCAGGAGCTTCTGTTTCACGTCGAAGCGCAAAGTCTTCGTAGTGATCCGCTTGTCCTTGTTGTTGTTGCTATGTGACACGAACAGCGCTGCCCGGGGGTCGGTGCAGTGACGCGCTGCAAGGTAGCGAGTAATCGGTTCGTATGCCTCTCGTGTCAGAACGACGAAATCATCTTTCGCGTCCTTCCCTTTACTGCGAACGTAGAGGAGTGTGGCGTTGGACGTCTGACGAATGTCTCCGACGTTGGAGCCAACGACTTCCATCGTGCGAAGACCTGTCCGAAGCATCAGGTTGATCATCGCAAAGTCTCGCAGGCCGATCATGTCGCTCGTATCGATGGAATTCAACAGATCGCGCGCTTGCTGCAGGGTAAGCGGATCACGGTTGAACCCGTACGAACGCTTGAAGCCTTTGAGGCCCGCGGACACATCGGGATAGATGCGGTTGGACTCGAGATACTTGAAAAACTGGCGGACGGAGGTAAGGTACAGATTCCCCGTCCGAGGCGACAGCCCCTCCGCCAGCAGATGGCTCTTGTACTGGACGATGTCGGTCTTCGTCAGGTAGCCGACGCCGCCAGCAGCCTCTCGAAGCGACAGGAACTCCTTGAACCGCTTGAGCGCGCGTCGATACACCATTTTGCTCGTGATGCCAACGTCCTGTGCCAGCAAAAAGCTCTCGATCAGCTGGTCGAGATTCGCCGCCAGCGTGCCTGCAGGCTGTCGCGGCGTGATCTCCTTCATTTTTCCGTGGAGCAGTCGCCCCCGGCCGGGTCAGCCGAAGTGTCCGTGACAATACCGGCGCTCTTCAGGGCATCTTCCTTGATCATAGAAGGCTCCCACGGAGGATCGAACACAAGATCCATCTTGACGTTCCGCACACCTGCTACAGTCCGAACTCCCTGTTCAGCCTGCTGGAGCAGATAACTGCTCATCGGACACTGTGGAGCAGTCATGGTCATACGGACAGTGACGTCCCCCTCGGCTGTGATGTCTACTCCATAAATCAGCCCGAGGTCAACGATGTTAATCGGAATCTCAGGGTCGTAGACGGCCCGCAGTGCGTCAAGAACCTGCTCTTGTTCTATCATTCTCTATGCCTCCGGTTGGTTGACACGAGTCACGTGTGCGCCCAGTTGAGACAGCTTACCGTCCAGCGCTTCGTATCCCCGGTCAATATGATGGATGGATTTCACAGTGGTTGTACCATGCGCTGCAAGACCAGCTAGCACCAGAGCGGCACCGCCTCGCAGATCCTTTGCCTGGACTGTCGCCGAATTCAGTGACTCGACGCCCTCGATAATGGCTGTCTCTTCCGCCACCTTAATGCGGGCGCCCATGCGCTCGAGCTCAAGGATAGCACCGAAACGGTTCTCGAAGATGCTCTCCACGACGACCGAATTGCCATGCGCCAGTGTCAGATATGCGGTCATCTGAGGCTGTGCATCGGTCGGATACCCCGGGAACGTCAGAGTACGGATATCCGTCGACCGGTACCCTGCGACACCCTTAACGACAACAGCATCATCTCCCTCGACCTCGACCACCGCGCCCGTCTCCCGCAATTTAGCAACGATTGACCAGATATGACGGGCGTCGATGCCCGTGATGGTAGCCTCGCCCTGCGTAATGGCCGTGGCGATCATCAGAGTTGAAGCTTCGATGCGATCGCCGATGATGCGGTGCGACGCTTCGTGCAGGTGAGCGACGCCCTCAATTCGGAACCCAAACGGGAAAACCGGCACGATACGGGCACCTGCCTTGTTGAGGAAGGAGATGAGATCGTACACCTCCGGCTCCTGGGCCGCATTGAAAACACGTGTCGTTCCTTCGGCAAGAGCAGCTGCCAGCAGGAGATTTTCTGTCGCGCCCACACTGGGAAAGTCGAGATAGACATCGCAGGCCTTAAGAGCCTTGGCCTGACCAACAAGATAACCGTCTTTCCACTCGAACTGTGTGCCCATGGCTCGCAGCCCCTTGATGTGAAGATCAATGGGTCGAGCGCCGATACTGCAGCCGCCCAGCGATGGGAGCATTGCCCTGTGCTCGCGCCCAAGAAGTGCTCCTACCAATGTCTGCGTTCCGCGCAAGCTGTAGCCGTTGGTGTTTTCGACGCGCGTCTCAATAGGGCCACGAGTGTCCAGCACTAGTTCTCCATTACTGAAGGAAACCAGTTTGACACCCATCGCCTGGATGAGAGTGAGGAGAGACTGGAGATCGCTGATGTCCGGGACATTCTGGAAGCTGACAACATCACGAACAGCAATCGCAGCCGCCACCAGCGGCAGGATCGAGTTCTTGGCGCCACTGCAGCGGACCGAACCGTGGAGCGAATTCCCTCCCTCGATGAGAAAACTCTGTTCCGTAGTCATACGCTATCCTCCTGAGTGAGTCGCATTGAGATAATCGTCGATGCGAGCGAGTATATGCGCTGCAGTTGTTCCATCGCCATATGGGTTGATCTCGTTCCCGCCCAGAACCGTAAAACCACTTGCCACGAGCTGCTCGAACGACGAGACGATGAGGTCCTCGTCCTGACCGACCAGCTTGACCCAGCCGCTTGTCACAGCCTCGGGGCGCTCGGTGACCTCACGGAGCAGGAGCATCGGCTTGTGAAGCGTCACGGACTCTTCCTGAATCCCGCCCGAGTCGCTGAGAACGACAACACAGTGTTCAAGCATATACAGAAAATCGAAGTACGGAAGAGGGTCGGTGAGCACGACGTTCGGCAGGCCCGATGCAATCCCGAAAACAGTTTCTCGCACAACAGGGTTGAGATGTACTGGAAAGACAAACGTCAATTCTGGATGCAACCTGGAGAGCTTCACAAGCGCGTCCGAGAAGATTGCAATGCCGCTATCCCAGTTTTCGCGACGGTGTGCCGTCATGATGACCATGGAACTGCCCGGCCGAACCTTCGACATGATGTCCGGAACATGAAGGTGGGGCAAGGCCATGTGCACTGCATCTACGATTGAGTTTCCGACGACGTCAATCCTGTCAGCGTCGATACCTGCGTGCAGGAGATTCTGTCTGGCCTCCTCAGTAGGCGCGAAGCAGAGGTCGGAAATCTGATCTGTAAGCATGCGGTTCACTTCCTCGGGGAAAGGACTGAACTTCTGATGGGACCTGAGTCCTGCCTCGACATGACTGACCGGGATCTTTGCATAGGTCGCCGCGAGAGCTCCCATAAACGTAGTGGTGGTGTCTCCGTGGACCAGAACCATGTCCGGCTGCAGTTCCGCCAGGGCATCAGAAATCTGCGTTGCAAGTGCCGCCGTCAAGTATGGAAGCGTTTGGCGCTGTTTCATGACGTTGAGATCCCGCCACACCCGTATCTCAAACATTTGCACGACGTCGTCCAGCATCTGCATGTGCTGGCCGGTCAGGAGCACATGACTCTCAAATCTGGGATCGGCCTCCAGCGCCTTGACAATGGGTGCCATCTTGATTGCCTCAGGACGCGTACCAAAGATAGACAGAATGTTGCAACGCACGTCAGTGCACTCCCAGAAGCGCGATAGCCAGCCCGATCGAGCACAGCACGAACGTCACCAGATAGTACAGTGTCGTGATGCGCCGCTGGCTCCATCCCCGGAACAGCAGTAGGTAATGGAAATGTCCATTGTCTCCCTTCATGGGAGACTGGTGCCTGGCCGCCCGGCGGAAAATGCTCGAGACCGTCTCCGCGATGGGGATACCAAGCGCGAAAACTGCCACGATCAGCATAACAGTTGTCGGCAGTTTAAGAGCGCCATAGACGGAAAGGCTCGCGATCATGAACCCAAGAAACTCGGACCCGGCGTCTCCCAGAAACACCTTCGCCGGATTGTAGTTGAAGACAAGGAATCCCAGGACTGCACCAAGCAGCGCCACAAGGATTGCCCCCATGACTGCCATGCCCTTGAATGCGGCGAAGAAAAACATTGCGAGGAGAATCAGCGCAGCGACGCCACCCGCAAGACCGTCCAGTCCATCGATGAGGTTCAGCGCATTCGTGATTCCCACGATCCAAAAATAGGTAAGGAGGATGCCTGCAATGCCAAGCTGGAAGAACCCTCCATGAAGGAAGTTGGTCAACGCGGTCACACGGACTCCAAACGCGATGACGACGATTGCTGCCACTGATTGTATCAGTAGCTTTAGTAACGCGGGGATGTCGAACATGTCGTCCAGGAGCATACCAATGAATACGATGCCCCCACCGACAAGGATTCCCTTCAACTGCATTGTAAGTGAATTAAAGAAGAACACAGATACGATGAACGCGATCACGATGGCGATGCCACCAGTGCGAGGAGTCACCTTCCGATTCACTCTGCGCCGTTGCCCATCGATGTTTGCCTCGGCATTGGCAGCCGGCTTGTCGGTGATGCCAAGCCGCAGCCCAAGTTTGATGAAGACCGGTGTCAGCACAAGGCTCAGCGCCAAAGCCACGAGGAACGACCAGAGCTGTGCCTGCGTAATCACAAGATGCATGGACTACTTCGTCCCGTATATCCTGTCTCCGGCATCGCCGAGACCGGGAAGGATATACCCATTCTCGTTCAAACAACGATCAATTTCCAGAGTGACGATTTTTACGTCAGGATGCTCGCGCCGCAGCACCTCAATGCCCTCCGGAGCCGCAATGATACAACAGAAGGAGATGCTGCGAGGTTTGCGCTCCTTGACGAGTGAAATAGCCTTGCAGGCGCTGCCTCCAGTTGCAAGCATCGGGTCCATGATGAACACGTCTGACTCAGGAGTGCTCTCGGGAAGCTTGCAGTAGTACTGAACCGGTTCCAGAGTGTTCTCGTCTCTGAACAGACCGATGTGTCCCACCTTGGCGTGAGGGATCATGTCGAGCATCCCCTGGGCCATGACGAGCCCGGCTCGAAGCACGGGCACTATCGTGACTTCGTTCTCCAGTTCCTGCCCATCGTAGGACTCCAGGGGGGTCTCTATGGGGCACGCCTTGGTTCGCATGTTCCTGCAAACCTCGTACGTCATGAGCCCGGCAAGTTCCTCCGCCAGCTCGCGGAAGTCCTTGTGCGTCGTGTTCCTGTTGCGAAGAAGGGTCAGTTTGTGTCGTATCAGCGGATGATTCAACACCTGAAGGTTAGAATAGTCCATCAGTTCTCCTAGTACATCTTGCCTGCGTATAGTGGAAAACGGTCCGTAAGCGCCGTCACGCGAGCTCGAATCTGAGCCAGTTTCTCCTCGTCATCACGCCCCATGATCGTCTCGTCGATCAGGGTGGCAATCTCAACCATGTCCGGTTCGCGCATGCCGCGAGTGGTCACAGCCGGAGTCCCAAGCCGCATTCCACTTGCCTTGTTTGGCGGCAATGGATCAAAGGGGATGGCATTCTTGTTGACAGTGATACCTACGGTCTCGACAAGCGTCTGGACTTCTTTGCCCGTAACTCCCTTGGAGGTCAGATCGACAAGCATAAGGTGAGTGTCAGTGCCACCAGAAACGATGCGATAGCCGCGCTCCGTCAGCGCCTGTGCCAAGGCTCTTGCGTTAGCGAGAACCTGTTTCTGATAGGCAACGAACTCGGGAGACGCAGCTTGTTTCAGAGCAACCGCCTTCGCCGCAATAACATGTTCAAGAGGTCCACCCTGACTGCCAGGGAACACTGCACTGTTGAGCTGCTTCGCATACTTCTCCTTATAGAGGATGATGCCACCTCGGGGACCGCGAAGTGTCTTATGTGTGGTCGTCGTGACGAAATCCGCATACGGTACCGGTGAAGGATGGACTCCTGCGGCGACCAGCCCAGCTATGTGGGCCATGTCCACCATGAGCAAAGCTCCCACCGAATCGGCGATCTCACGGAAGCGGGGAAAGTCGATGGTGCGCGGATAGGCACTGGCACCTGCGACGATCAACTTGGGATGCTCTGTTCGAGCCAGCTCAGCTACCTGGTCATAGTCAATTGTCTCGGTGTCCTTCCGAACACCATAGGAGACGATGTGAAACAACTTGCCCACCAGCGATACGGGGCTTCCGTGACTCAGATGCCCCCCGTCGGCAAGAGACATGCTCAGAATGGTGTCTCCTGGCTGTAGAACGGAGAAGTAGACCTCAAGGTTGGCTTGCGTTCCCGAGTGGGGCTGAACATTTGCCCCCTCCGCACCAAAGAGTGCCTTGGCACGCTCAATAGCCAGCGTCTCGATGACATCAACATACTCACAACCACCATAGTAGCGTTTGCCCGGGTATCCCTCGGCGTACTTGTTTGTCAGGACTGAACCCTGTGCTACCAAGACCTCTTCGGACACAAAGTTCTCAGATGCGATGAGCTCAATATTGTTCTGCTGACGGTGCAGTTCCTTATTCAGTGCGTCAGCTACTTCCGGATCAACTCTCGTTAAACCTGTCATAACGACCTCCCATCATTTTTTTCAGCATTTCGTCGTTCGAATATTCTATCACGAATGGCCGACGACGACACTACTTGCGCACATTCATACTATACACGATTCCCCGCGCGGTCGCCTGCACCACCTGCCATGCATTCAGACCTCCCTGCAAATATCCGACGTACGGCTCGCGAACGGGGCCATCAAAACTCAGTTCAATCGTGGACCCCTGGACAAAGGTTCCACCTGCCATCAGGACTTCCGTCTCATATCCCTGCATGGGACTTGGCTCGGGTACGGCATCCGCATCCAGTGCAGAGCACTCCTGCACGGCGCGCGCAAACGCTGCGAACCGTTCCCTTGACCCGCACTCGATGCGCAACACAATGTCCCCGCGGATCTCGTGAGGGCCTGGATCCACGACAAAGCCGTTTTCCTGAAGAAGCGCACTCGCAAGAACATTTCCCGTCAGGACCTGCTCAATTACCATCGGAGCAAAGAGCAGACTCCGCAGGAACGTCTCGGCAAATCCAAGATTCGGCCCAATCTCAGCACCCACTCCCGGACTTGAGTATCGGGTCGCAGCCAGGGCCACAGCCCTGGAAGTCCCCACCACGTAGCCTCCCGTCGGGGCAATCCCCGCTCCGATGTTCTTCATGAATGACGAGGCCAGCAGGTCTGCGCCGTCCATTGTCGGTTCACGATCCTCGAGAAGGTCGCCATAGCAATTGTCGACAAGGACCAGACTCTTAGGCGAGACATGTTTCACCGTGGAAATCATTCGTGCGATTTCACCCTCGCAAAGCGCCCGGATGCGCTTGTATCCACGACTCCGCTGAATCAGGACAAGTTTTGGTAGCTGGGTAGAGAAGCATCTCTCGAGCTGCTCTTCCCACTGCTCTGCAGGGGACGCCGTGATGTCGCACTGGACATAGCTGACACCAAACTCTGCAAGCGAACCATCAGATGGGCGGATTCCAATGATCTCCTCCATCGTATCGTAGGGAGCCCCGGTCACGGAGCACAACAAATCTCCGGGGCGAAGCACCCCGAACAGCGCGATAGCCAGAGCATGAGTGCCAGAGATGATCTGCGGGCGCACCAGTGCAGCTTGTGCACCATAGAGGTGGGCGAAGATGCATTCGGTCTTGTCTCGCAAGTTATCCCCAATACCATAACCCGACATTGGGCGAAGGTCCGATGTCGACAAGCCAACAGCGTGAAATGCGTCAAGGATGCGCAAGAAGTTTCGACGTTGAACTGCACGAATATCTGCAATTTCGGTCGCATACTCTACCTCGAGCTGCTGCGTCCGTTCCATGAGCTGGCGTTCCGTGATCATCTGCTGTGCCCTCCTGCGGCGGATTCGACGAGGGCTCCCGCCTGCACCAGAACCGAATCAGATGTTTGATTGCTTACGTCGATCCAGTGAACGTCCTTCTCTCTTCTGAACCAGGTCTCCTGCCGTTTGGCGTAATTGCGTGTCCGTCTTTTCCAGAGCTCGATCGCCTCGTCGTGCCCTATCTCTCCACGCATCCAGGCGTTCAGCTCCTTATAGCCTATACCCTGCATCGCGGTGTCGGCAGAGTTCAGGCCATCAGCCAGCAGACGCCGCACTTCCTCTTCCATTCCTACAGAGATCATGGTATCAACGCGCCGGTCAAGCCGTCTGTAGAGTTCGGCCCGCTTGGCACGCAGGCCAATCCGGAGGACTCGCCATGGGACCGGGTGCTGTCTCCGCTTGAGGACACTTGGCAGGTCTCCTGACTCAGCATTCATCTCCAAGGCCCGCTCCAGTCGCCTGACATCGTTCGAGGCAATCTCGCGTTCCGCCACAGGGTCGATTGCTCTCAGACACGCGCGCAGCTCGCCCTCGGACAGCGTTCGCAGCTGACTCCGCAGACTTGCATCGGGCTTCTCCGGCAGGAATTCGTATCCGTCGAGTACAGCCCTCACGTACAGGCCTGTCCCTCCCACTAGAATCGGCAGACGCTGCAAGCGAATCGCCGCATTCACAGCTTCGAGTGCCAGCAGCTGGTATTGGGCGACAGAGAAGTGCTCGTTGGGAGGAACGACGTCGATGAGAGCATGGGGAACACCTAGGCGTTCTGAAAGGCTGAGTTTCGCCGTGCCGACATCCATCCCCTCGTAGACCTGCATCGAGTCGGCAGAGATGATCGACCCTCCGAAACGACGGGCGATGCCCAGGGCAAGCGCAGTCTTGCCCGTTCCGGTGGCGCCGACAATGCCTACAATCAATGGAAGACTAGCAGAGTCGGGTGCCATGCAATCCTTCTCTCGAGCCATGGTCAATAGTCACACTGACGAATGTACCAACTCCTGGCGCTGGTTCAGAACACGAGAACCAGACATTTCTGCCATCGATCGACCTTCCAAAGGCATGTCCGCCTGCATGTACAGCTAGGACGAGCACGTCGACGCATCTGCCTGCCAGCACCTGGTTGCTCTGCTCGCTCAGGTCCTGGACGATGCTGAGCAGGGCGGAGTGCCGTTCGTCGATGAGCGCGGGCGGGACCTTGTCCTGCATTCTGGACGCTGGCGTACCCGGCCTGTCGGAGTACTTGGCAAGGAAGGCCCCATCAAACTGGAATCGACGGACCGCGTCGACCGTATGGACAAAATCATCATCCGTTTCCCCGGGAAAGCCCACAATGATGTCTGTTGTCAGTGTCCAGCCGACGTTCTCGCGGATGGGCTCTGCAAGCCTGGCATAGTCTGCAATCGTGTACCGCCGGTTCATCCGCTCGAGGATGCGGTCACTCCCAGACTGCAGTGGAAGGTGCAATCGATGCTCGATGTGCCGCAGCTCCATGACCCGTCTCACTTCCTCCGGCGTGAAGTTTGCTGGATGAGAGCTCAGGAACCAGAACCAGAAGTTGCCGTCCAGTTCATCGACCGCAGACATGGTCTCAATTAGCCCTCCAAAGCTCGACCGATACCTGTTGATGTTCTGTCCCAGGAAGAGCAGCTCAGAGAAACCACTCCCAATGGCCCGTTCGGCTCGATGCAGGACTTCGCCGGCGTCGACAACGACCTCTGGACCTCGCGACCTGGGAACGATGCAGTATGTACAGTAGCTCTCACATCCACGAATGAGTTCGATGTCTGCGGTGGGGAACAGCGAGCGAGGAGCCGTGCAGTCCACTTCGCCGAGCGGCACAACATTCCCTACGAGGGAAAGCACTTGCTCCATACCCGCGGTGCCTTCCACGACGTTCAGACCACGGCCTGCAATGCGAACCGCTCGTTCTTTGTCGAGCGTGGCTGTACAACCCATGAACACGATACGTCTGGCACCAACGAGCTTCGCGGCTTCGCCGAGGAAGCTGAAGGCCTTCTCCTCTGCCTTCTCACGGACTGCGCACGTATTGATGATGACAAGTGATGCTTCGCCAAGACTATCAGAAGGCTGATGCCCTCCACGTCTCAGCGCGTCAGCGATCGTAGCACTGTACAGCTCATTGAACTGGCAACCGAAGGTCTTGATAAGGAACCCGGCCATGTCAGTGGTCCCTCTGCAGGAGTGTTATCGATGTGCTGCTTCCGGTGGACGCATCGATGTCGACCACGACGGCCATCAACGTCGCATCGCCCTCCGCAACGCGTGGTGCGTACATGATGCCTGTCTCAAAACGACGCATCATTACTTCCGGGTCCAGGCCGATGATTGAGGATCGTACCCCCGTCATGCCGACATCGGTGATAAATGCCGTGCCAGCAGCCGTGACGCGCGCGTCCGCGGTAGGAACATGCGTATGCGTTCCGAGAACTGCCGACATGCGGCCGTCCAGCAAGCGCAGCATCACCGCTTTCTCCGCCGTAGCCTCCGCATGAAAATCGACGATTTTCACACGCACGGCCCCAATCTCTGGTTCGCACAGGATCTCTTCCATGTATCGGAAGGGGTTGTCGACACCGTTCATGCAATACTGCCCCATCACGTTGACGACGGCTATGGGGCCATCCGGCGTCTGCCAGATAACGAATCCATGACGCCTGATAGCGGGACTGACATTGCCAGGGCATAGCACACTCGGGTGTTCCTGCATCAGGTCAAGGATCTCCGGCTTGCCGAGCGTGTGATTCCCCCCGGTGAATATGTCGACACCCGCAGTGCTCAGTTCTTCAAACGCAGACCGAGTCATGCCAGTGCCATGCGTCGCGTTCTCCGCGTTGGCCACGACGACAGTAGGACGCAACTCTGCCTTGAGTTGTGGAAGCAGTCGCTGCACAATCGTACGTCCCGGGCGGCCGAAGACATCACCGATGAACAGCAATCTCACGACAAGCCCTTGTTGAAGACGCGGACAGCAAAAACGCTGGCCCTCGAGGGCCAGCGCATATAAAGCGGTTGATGCAGAGCGGACAACGGTTATGCCGTGCTACTTCTTCGATACTGTCTTCGCAGCGGCCTCAGCAGGAACAGCGGCAGGAGCAGCCCCCGCAGCTGGAGCAGTTCCCGTTGCAGGAACAGCGCCCTCGACCGCAACACCCTCCTCAGGAACAGGTGGGGCTTCTTCGACAGCTGGCGCAACGACCGAGAAGACAGTTGCCATTTCGTTTGTAAGCACTTTGATCTTGTCGCCAAGTTTCAGATCGGCCACATGGATGGAATGCTTAAGCCCGAGGTCGGAAACGTCAACCTCGAGATACTCGGGAATATCAAGGGGAAGAGCCTGGACGTCGAGCTCATACAGTGAGTGCTCGAGCACACCGCCTTCCTTGAGGCCAATGGCTGTCCCAATGGGGCGAATCGGGATCCTGCTCGTCAACGGCTCATCAAGAGAAATGGATAGGAAGTCGACATGTGTATACGTGTCCCGGATCGGGTTCTTCTGGTACTCCTGCACAACAGTAGTTATCGCCTTGCCACCTTCAAACTGGAGTTCGACGATGGCAGACTCCCCAGTCGTACGACGCACGCGTTCAAATGCTCGCACAGGAACAGCTACGGACATGGGTACCATTCCGTGACCGTAAACCACTGCTGGGATGAAGCCCTGCCTGCGCAGGGTGCCTAACTTGCCATGTTTGCCGCTTTCACGGGCAACGGCGTCTATCGCTACTCTTTGCATACTAACTCCTTACTCATAAGATATCGGCATATCTTTAACATTGTATGCCAAATCAGCTCTGAATCAAGTAGAGAGGCTTCAGACTGTCACAGCTGGAAGAGGGCAGAGACCGATGAGTGGTTGTGGATGCTGTAGACGGCTTTGGCAATCAGTTCCGACACCGACAACACCGTGAACATCGAGGGATATTCGCGTCCAGGAACGAACATTGTATCTGTCACAAGCACTTCGCTGAAGTTTGACCGAGCAAACAACCCAAGGGAGTCCCCCGCAAAGACGGCATGAGTCGCACAGGCAATCACGCTCTTGGCGCCCTCGCTCAGAGCCCGGTTGCAGGCATTCAACATAGTGTTACCCGTATGGATTGCATCGTCTGCAATAATGACATTCTTGCCTCGTACGTCACCGATGAGTGACTGAATTTCGACCGCGTCCGGCGAAAGACGCTTCTTCACAAACAGGGCTTGTGAAGCATGGATGGTCTGGGCAAACGTACTCGCCCGCGCCACGCCTCCTACATCGGGAGACAGGACTACCAAGTCTTCCAGATCCTTGTGCTTGATATACTGCGCAAACTGGACCATGGCCGTCAGGTTGTCGGCAGGGATATCGAAGAAGCCCTGGATTTGGGCCGCATGGAGGTCGATGGCGACCACGCGGTCTGCACCCGCAACTGTCACGAGATTCGCAACTAGTTTGGCACTGATCGGTTCTCGCGAGCGAACTTTCCGATCCTGGCGTGCATAGCCGAAAAATGGGATGATAGCTGTAATGCTCGCGGCTGAAGCGCGTTTTAGTGCATCAAGGAGGATCAGCAGCTCGAAAAGGTTCTCTGCAGGTGCGTTGGTGGGCTGGATGACATAGACGTTCAGTCCCCGCACATTCTCGCTGATACGAAGCTTGATCTCTCCATCAGGGAAGCGGCCAACTTCAGCCTGACCGAGAGGAATGCCAAGATAGGCCGCGACCTTCTCGGCCAGCGGCTTGTTTGCATTGCCAGAAAAGATCTTGATCGGGTTATATTCACTGTCCATGTTTTTTCCTCCTGACCCATCCCTCTTTGTCGACTTGGACCGCCCGTGCGATGGCAAGAGCGTCCGGGGGCACATCATGGGTGATAGTCGACCCGGTCGCAGTGTACGCTCCCTCATGGATCGTCACTGGAGCGACCAGATTGTTGTTGGCGCCGATGAAGACGTCTTTCTCGATGACCGTGCTGTGCTTGGCATGTGTGAACCCGTCGTAGTTACAGGTAATCGTACCAGCTCCAATATTGACGTTCTCGGCAATTGTGGCATCGCCGATGTACGACAGATGTGGAACCTTGCTCCCCGCTCCCAGGGATGAGGCTTTGAGTTCGCAGAAAGCGCCGATCTTTGACCGTTCGGCCGTCAGAGTTCCTGGCCGAACATAGGAAAACGGACCAACTGTACACTTGCTGCCTATCGTAGAACCCTCCACGAACGATGCAAGAACCGTTGTTTCATCGCCCACCTGCGCGTCGATGAGAATCGTGTTGGGTCCAATGACGCTGGAGTTTCCTACTTTAGTGCTTCCCTTCAGGCAAGAACCTTGCCGGATCTCCGAATCGCGTCCGACAACGACGTCCCAGTCGACGCGAACTGTTGCCGGCATATCGACAGTAACACCCTCCCGGCACAGATGGTCCAGTTTCCGCCGTTGAAGCAGGCCAGCGGCCAGCGTGAGCTCCATCCGATCGTTCACACCAGACATCTCCCATGTGCCACGAGCAACATGGCAACACACATGGCTGCCATCCTGCACGGCCATTGAGAGGCAATCCGTGATGTAGTACTCGCCCTGAGCATTGTTGGGCTTCATCTGTGCTAGCCACCGGCGAAGCTCCGCCGAACGGAAGAGGTAGATCCCCGTGTTGATCTCGTGAATACCAAGTTGTTCCGGCCGCGCGTCTCGTGCCTCAACAATACCAACAAACGCATTGCCCACGGTCCGTACGACACGTCCCAGTTGGCCGGGCTCTTCGAGATAGGCCGCGAGAACTGCCGCGTCTGCGTGTTCAGCGAGACTCTCGTCAAGGAACTCGCGATAGTCTTCAGCGGATGCCAAGGGATCATCCCCGTTGCATACAAGAACGTATTCCGCAGAAACATGGTCCATGCCACACTGGACGGCGTGGCCGCTGCCATGTTGTTCGGGCTGGACCGTGTATATCAAACGGTCTCCAAACGCCGTACGAAACCCCTCATTTTCTGCCGGTGTAACGACAACCGGCTGTACATCGATGTCCTTGAGCGCATCAACTACGTACCACAACATAGGATGGCCAAGAACATCATGGAGAACCTTGGGTACCGCACTCTTCATGCGAGTGCCGAGTCCTCCGGCTAGGATCAGGGCCTGGACAGCAGGAGTGGACATCAGACGCCTAGCTCTTTAGAATGCCCAGCTCGAGAGCCGACTCATGGAACATGTCGGCTGCAAAGTCGAGTTGTTCCTTCGTGTGCGTTGAACACAACATGCAGCGAATGCGCGCCAGGCCTTTGGGAACCGTCGGAAAACCGAGCGACTGCGCAAAAACTCCCTTCTCGAACAACCTGGCAGAGAGATTCTTGGCAAGCTGTCCATCACCAATGATGATCGGTGTGATCGGGGTCTCGCTTCGCCAGGTGTCAAACCCATAGGCCTTCATCTTTGCCTTGAAGTACACTGCATTTTCCCACAGCTTGCGCACCAGGTCATCGCTCTCGGTCAAGATGTCGATGACCTTCAGGATCGCACCGGCATCAGCCGGCGTGATGGTAGAACTGAACAGGATCGTGCGGGATTTGTTCTTCAGGTACTCGACAAGCGTGTGTGTGCCTGCTGCATAGCCGCCCACCACGCCAAATGCCTTCGACATCGTTCCAATTTCGACGTCAACTTCCCCTTCGAGATGGAAATGGTTGACGATCCCACGCCCGTGATCTCCCAGAACTCCCTCGCCGTGTGCATCATCGACCATCGTGACAGCATCGTATTTCTTCGCGAGTTCCACAATACCAGGAAGCGGAGCAATGTCACCATCCATGCTGAAGACACCGTCCGTGATAATCAGCTTGGTGCACGGATCCTGCTGATGCTCCTTGAGTTTCTCTTCCAGGCTGGCCATATCGCAATGCTTGAAGGGTATGATCTTCGCCTTGCTGAGACGGCAACCATCGATGATGCTGGCATGGTTCAGCTCGTCACTGAAGATAAGGTCCCCGTCATGGACAAGCGCCGGAATGGTGCCGGAATTCGCGGTCAGACCTCCCTGATACATCAGAACGTCTTCAACCTCTTTGAACTTCGCCAGTTTCTTCTCGCCTTCGACGATCAAGCGCGTATTACCGATGATCGTTTTGACTGCGCCAGATCCCACGCCGAATTCGTCAATTGCCTTCTTGGCAGCTTCCTTGACATCCTTGCGCGCAATAATGCCCAGGTAGTTGTTGGCGGCAAGGTTCACGACGTACTTGCCGTCGATGGTACATGCTGGACCCTGTTCGGAGTCGAGCGTTCGTATGCGGAGACTGAGTCCTTCTTTCTCGAGCCGGTCAAGTTCGGCCTGCATCATCCCCTGGAACTTCTCGTTCATTCCACTACCTCCCCGCGATCTGCAGAACGACTTTGCCACAGGTCCCGGCGACCATGGCGTCCATGCCTGTCTGCCAGTCCTCAAACTTCAGCTGATGCGTAATGGCAGAACTCGGGTCCACAATGCGCGAGGCAAGCAGTCGGGATACAGTCTGCCACGTCGAGAAGATCTTGCGTCCCGTAATACCATAGATGCGGATTTCCTTGAAAATGACTTCATTGGTCAGATCAATAGTCACCGGACGCTCAGGAAGACCAAGCATCGACATGCGTCCGCCTGGCGTCAGCGCCTTCAGGCCCTGGTGCATGGCTTTCTCACTCCCGGACATCTCCAGCACGACATCGACACCAATACCTTGCGTCTGCTCCTTGATAACGGCCTCCATGTCGTCGCGGCTGGGATTGAACACGAAATCGGCCCCCATGCTCTTGGCGAGATCAAGCCGATAATCCGACAGATCGCTCACAAAGAGCTGCGTGGCCCCAAAAGCTTTGGCAATCCCCACGGCCAGCACTCCGATCGGGCCCGCTCCTGTCACGAGAACAGTCTTCCCTGCTACGGGCTCGGAATTAACAGTATCCAGTGCATTGCCCATCGGCTCCTGTATGGAAGCCCACGCGGCTGGAATCGACGGATCGTTCTTCCATAGCACGCGCTCTGGAACAGCGATGTATTCTGCAAATGCGCCAGCACGGTCCACTCCCAGGATCTGGAGATTCTGGCATACTTCACTGTGGCCTGTATGGCACTGGTAGCAGTGCCCGCAGTAAATATGTGTCTCAGAACTGACAAAATCACCTTCCTTGAATCCCCGCACCGACCTCCCTGTCTCCACGACGTGTCCGGAGAATTCGTGGCCCATGATATGCGGAGTCTTGATCCTGTTCTGTGCCCACTCGTTCCACACATAGATGTGAACATCGGTGCCACAGATAGAGGCATAGTCGATCTTGACCAGTACCTCGTCCTCTGCGATCGAGGGAATGTTCACCTTTGTCAGTATTGCCCCACGTTCTGGACGTTCCTTCACAAGCGCTAGCATTGTTCCTGTCATTCCGATTCTCCTTTCTGTCCCTTCGTTTTCAGGTGACACGCAAACGAGCGTTCCGGGCACTCCATTCCCTGTAGACATACCGGACCGGCATTCTCGAACAGGAGAGGTGCCACGGCTTTGGCCTTTGCCAGCATCAGCCACGCCAGAGCTCGGATCTCGAACTGTGCCCTTAGGCAGCAACGCAGCTCAAAGAAGTGTCTCAACTCCCTGGCATTCATCGTAACTACCAGACGTGACGCAACGCCCTGTGGAAGGACGTAGCGGGCGTCTTCCTCGTGCACACCGTCTGCGAGCAGGCGTTCATATTCCATGTAAGCCTGCTCATAGAAGGGTCTGAAATCGTGGCCTGCGGGAGAGACAAAGACCGGCTGAGCCTTCGTGAACCGCAGGCTCTGCTGCGAGTATGAGGCAAGCCTGTGCCGCACCAACTGATGGGAAGCTGCACGTGATAGCCCCTCGACAAGAAATGTGAAACTGGCATGCTCGAGAACGGACAGATGGCCGTTGCCACAGACCTTGCGCAGAATACCAGCGCTTCGATCAGCGTTAAATGGTTCGGTGCTGTAGCAGATGTGAGCTGCGTAGGCACACAGCACATCCGCGTCGGGAGTATGAGCCAGCAACTCTACCCTCATGAATTCAACAGAAAGTCGAGCGGTTGCTCATCGTCAGCTCGTCCAGCTGGGAGTTGCGCGATACGCGGAAGAGATCGGCGCAGGACCTCAACCAGCGATGTCGATGCTGCAGCCATGGCGCCGAGAACCTCTTTGTGCGTAAGTAGCGAGGTCCCCATGCCGGCCGCGTAGTTCGTGACGATGGCGATTGTCTGATACTCGATACCCGCCTCACGGGCAAGCGTCACCTCAGGCAAGCCCGTCATCCCGACCACCGATCCGCCCATGGTCGCATACATGCGGACTTCCTGCGGCGATTCGAAGCGGGGACCTTCTGCCGCTACGTACACTTCACCGGTCTGAAGCGAAAGGCCCAGGGCCAACATCTCCGTAGCCAGTACGTCCGTAATGGCCGCACTGTAGGGATGGGTCATGTCCGTGTGAACGACCTTGCCAATCTCGAAGAACGTTTGCACCCGCACTTTGGTGAAGTCCAGAAAACCATCCATCAACGCATACGATCCTGGCGCAATCGACCTCTTGAGCGACCCAACGGCACTCGTGGTGACGACCTTCTCGACGCCGAGCATATACAGTGCCATGATATTGGCTCGGTAGTTGATGAGATGTGGTGGCACGACGTGACCTTCCCCATGACGCTTGAGGATGCAGACATCCACATCCCCCATGGAGCCCCGGGCATAGGATACGTCACCAAACGGGGTTTTGATGCTGGCAAGGCTCGCATCGGAAAGAACCTGAACACTGTCGACGCCAGTGTCAACGATAAGACCAACAGGTCTGGACATGACTGCTCCTCAGGAACAAGTTGTCTAATACCTAACAGATTGTAGTTCCAAGGTTGGGAATGTCAACCCAAAACCAGCTTCCAAGGCTCCATCCTCGCGATGGCGCTTTGACTATCACCGCGAAATTCATATAATGAACGCCGATGGGGCCGTGGCTCAGCTGGGAGAGCGCATCCCTCGCACGGATGAGGTCAGGGGTTCGAACCCCCTCGGCTCCACCAACTGACTATATTGCGACGTAACAGGCGCATCAATAGTAACTATTTATTCGCGAAACAGAAATCCTCCCCTCGTTCTATCAGTCTTCCCAGTACTGCATGCCAAAGCTGTCGATGAAACCCCATTTGCCGTTGAATCTGATACGTGCAAGACCCTCGCTGAAGTCATCGGCGCTATCATAGTCGGCTCGCATCGCCATGTTCCCTTTGGTGTTGATGAAGCCCCATTTGCCGTTGAGATTGACGCGCGCAAGATCCTCGCAGAAGTCATCCGCGTTATCGTAAATGGCCGGGATTGCCATGTTACCCTTGGCGTCGATGAAGCCGTATTTGCCGTCGACTTCGACACGCGCCAGGCCACCGCTGAAGGAAAGTGCGTTATCGTAAATGGCCGGGATTGCCATGTTACCCTTGGCGTCGATGAAACCCCATTTGCCGTTAAGATTGACACGCGCAAGGCCCTCGTCGAAGTCATCTGCATCGTCATAGACAGCGGGCACTACCATCTTCCCCTTGATGTCGATGAAGCCCTGTTTGTCGTTGAGTACGATACGTGCAAGACCCTCGGCGAAAGAATCTGCGCCATCATAGACTGCCGGGATTGCCATGTTCCTTTGGGTGTCGATGAAGCCCCATTTGCCGTTGAGATTGACGCGCGCAAGATCCTCGCAGAAGTCATCCGCGTTATCGTAAATGGCCGGTATTATCATGTTCCCTTTGGCGTCAACGAAGCCCCATTTGCCGTTGAGATTGACGCGCGCAAGACCATTCCTGAAGGGAAGTGCACCATCATACACAGCAGGTATTGCCATGTTCCCTCTGGCGTCGACGAAACCCCATTTGTCGTTGAGTCCGATGACACGTGCAAGACCCCCAGCGAAAGAACCTGCGCCATCATAGACGGCCGGGATTGCCATCTTTCCATTGGTGTCGATGTACCCGTATTTACCGTTGAGTTTGACGCGCGCAAGACCCTCGCTGAAGTCATCGGCGTTGTCGTAGACAGCGCGTATTATCACGTTCCCTCTGGCGTCGACGAAGCCGACTTTGCCGTCCAGGTGGACGCGTGCAAAATCGTTGCTGAAGGGGTCTACGCTATCGAAGAACGGCGGTGTTTCCATCTTCCTGGCTCGGTCCCAGAATCCCCATTTGTGCTTCTGTCGGTAGGGGATGAGGGCTGCCAGCCTATCCCCCCTTGCCAGCTTCATTCCACAGCCAGGGCATAAGGTGGAGCCGTCAGGAATCGTCTTTCCGCAACTTGGACATAGCATCAAGCGCCTCCTTGTCAATTGGTACAGCTCACGGCTCTTGCGCAGAATCGCCAGTGTCGATCAGAGCATTACTACATAGTAGACACAACTTGCTCCCCAGCAAATCATGTACTCACACGAGGGGCAGACGGGTCAGTCCTGCCGCCCACGGCAATTTCAGATCACGACCGACGTCCAATCTCTACTGCTGGTTGACGGAGATCACAGACGTAAGTTCTCTGAGCGCTTCCATCGTCTGTCGATAGACGGCTTCGTCAGCGAATTCTGCAACGATCTTGATCTGTGTGCGCGGCGCCTCACCTTTCTTCCTGAACATGGAGAGATGTTCGGCATTCTTCATGTACTTGATGTTGATGTCTCTCTGGGCAAACTCCTCAGACACCTGATAGAGCACGCCGGGGACATTCATGGTCTCAATGACAATAGTCCGTTCACGTACTTTCCGAGGGATCATCTCCCAGTGAGCGTCGACAAGACGCTCCGGCTCCATGGCTAGCGATGGAATATTGGCGCAATCAACTCTGTGAATTGTGACGCCTCTACCTCGCGTCACGTAACCCAGAATCTC
>NZ_QXIU01000113.1 GCF_003570935.1 Candidatus Cryosericum odellii | reverse complement strand
CGAAGAAGGGTCAGTTTGTGTCGAATCAGTGGATGATCCAGCACCTGAAGGTTACGATGGTCCATCAGTTCTCCTAGTACATTTTGCCTGCGTATAGTGGAAAACGGTCCGTCAACGCAGTCACGCGAGCTCGAATCTGAGCCAGTTTCTCCTCGTCATCACGCCCCATGATCGTCTCGTCGATCAGGGCGGCGATCTCAACCATCTCCGGTTCGCGCATGCCACGAGTGGTCACAGCCGGAGTCCCAAGCCGCATTCCACTTGCCTTGTTTGGCGGCAATGGATCAAAGGGGATGGCATTCTTGTTGACAGTGATGCCTACAGTCTCGACAAGCGCCTGGACTTCTTTGCCTGTAACTCCCTTGGACGTCAGATCGACAAGCATAAGGTGAGTGTCGGTGCCGCCGGAAACGATGCGATAACCGCGCTCCGTCAGCGCCTGTGCCAAGGCTCTTGCATTAGCGAGAACCTGCTTCTGATAGGCGGCGAACTCGGGAGTCGCAGCTTGTCTCAGAGCAACCGCCTTCGCCGCGATAACATGTTCAAGAGGTCCTCCCTGACTGCCAGGGAACACAGCACTGTTGAGCTGCTTGGCGTACTTCTCCTTGTAGAGGATGATGCCTCCTCGAGGACCGCGAAGTGTTTTGTGCGTCGTCGTCGTGACGAAATCCGCATACGGTACCGGTGAAGGATGGACTCCTGCGGCGACCAGCCCAGCTATGTGGGCCATGTCAACCATCAGCAATGCACCGACCGAATCGGCGATCTCGCGGAAGCGAGGGAAGTCGATGGTACGCGGGTACGCGCTGGCACCTGCGATAATCAGCTTGGGATGCTCTGTTCGGGCCAGCTCGGCTACCTGGTCATAGTCAATGGTCTCGGTGTCCTTCCGAACGCCATAGGAAACGATGTGAAACAGTTTGCCCACAAGCGACACCGGGCTTCCGTGGCTCAGATGCCCACCGTCGGCAAGAGACATGCTCAGAATGGTGTCTCCTGGCTGTAGAACGGAGAAGTAGACCTCGAGGTTGGCTTGCGTTCCGGAGTGGGGCTGGACGTTTGCTCCCTCCGCACCAAAGAGCGCTTTGGCACGCTCAATTGCCAGCGTCTCGATGACATCAACNNCCCTCGGCGTACTTGTTTGTCAGGACTGAACCCTGTGCTACCAAGACCTCTTCGGACACAAAGTTCTCAGATGCGATGAGCTCAATGTTGTTCTGCTGGCGGTGCAGTTCCTTGTTCAGTGCATCAGTTACTTCAGGATCAACTCTCATCAAGCCTGTCATGACGACCTCCCATCTTTTTTTTTCAGCATTTCGTCGTTCGAATATTCTACCACGAATGGCCGACGACGACACTACTTGCGCACATTCATACTATACACGATTCCCCGTGCAGTCGCCTGCACCACCTGCCATGCATTCAGACCCCCCTGCAAATATCCGACGTACGGCTCACGAAGGGGGCCGTCGAAACTCAGTTCGATCGTGGATCCCTGGACAAAGGTTCCGCCTGCCATCAGTACTTCCGTCTCATATCCCTGCATGGGACTCGGCTCGGGTACAGCATCGGCGTCCAGCACAGAACATTCCTGCACAGCGCGCGCAAACGCTGCAAACCGTTCCCTTGACCCACACTCGATGCGCAACACAATGTCCCCGCGGAGCTCATGAGGGCCCGGATCCACGACGAAGCCGTTTTCCTGGAGAAGTGCACTCGCAAGAAGACTTCCCGTCAGAACCTGCTCAATTACCATCGGGGCAAAGAGCAAACTCCGCAGGAACGTCTCGGCAAATCCAAGATTTGGCCCAATCTCAGCACCCACTCCCGGACTCGAGTACCGGGTTGCGGCCAGGGCCACGGCCCTGGCAGTCCCCACCACGTAGCCGCCTGTCGGGGCAATCCCCGCTCCGATGTTCTTCATGAACGATGAGGCCAGCAGGTCCGCACCGTCCATTGTCGGTTCACGATCCTCGAGAAGGTCGCCATAACAGTTGTCGACAAGGACCAGACTCTTGGGCGAGACATGTTTCACCGCGGAAATCATTCGTGCGATTTCACCCTCGCGAAGCGCCTGGATGCGCTTGTATCCACGACTCCGCTGAATCAGGACAAGTTTTGGCAACTGGGCCAAGAAGCACCTCTCGAGCTGCTCCTCCCACTGCTCTGCAGGGGATGTCGTGATGTCGCACTGGACATAGCTGACACCAAACTCTTCAAGCGAACCATCAGATGGGCGGATTCCGATGATCTCGTCCATCGTATCGTAGGGAGCCCCGGTCACGGAACACAACAAATCTCCGGGGCGAAGCACCCCGAACAGCGCGATAGCAAGAGCATGGGTTCCAGAGATGATCTGCGGGCGCACCAGTGCAGCTTGTGCGCCGTACAGCAAGGCAAAAACGCGTTCGGTCTTGTCCCGTAAACTGTCCCCGATGCCATAACCCGACATTGGGCGAAGGTCCGATGTCGACAAGCCAACAGCGTGAAATGCGTCAAGGATACGCATGAAGTTTCGACGTTGAACTGCACGAATATCTGCAATTTCGGTCGCATACTCCACCTCGAGCTGCTGCGCACGTTCCGTGAGCTGGCGTTCCGTGATCATCTGCCCTGTCCTCCAGCAGCGGATTCGACGAGGGCTGCTGCCTCCGCCAGAACCAAATCAGGTGTTTGATTGGATACGTCGATCCAGTGAACGTCCTTCTCTCTTCTGAACCATGTCTCCTGACGTTTTGCGTAATTGCGTGTCCGCCTTTTCCAGAGCTCGATCGCCTCGTCGCGCCCTATCTCTCCGCGCATCCAGGCGCTCAGCTCTTTATAGCCTATACCCTGCATCGCGGTGTCGTCAGAGTTCAGACCATCCGCCAGCAGACGCCGCACTTCGTCTTCCATTCCTGCGGAGACCATGGTATCAACGCGCTGGTCAAGCCGTCTGTACAGTTCAGCCCGCTCTGCACGCAGACCAATGCGGAGGACTCGCCATGGGACCGGGTGCTGTCTCTGCTTCAGGGCACTTGGCAAGTCTCCTGACTCGGCACTCATCTCCAAGGCCCGCTCCAGTCGCCTCACATCGTTTGAGGCAATCTCGCGTTCTGCCACAGGATCGATTGCTCTCAGACGCGCGCGCAGCTCGCCCTCGGACAGCGTTCGCAACTGACTCCGCAGACTCGCATCGGGTTTCTCTGGCAGAAATTCGTATCCGTCGAGGACAGCCCTCACGTATAGGCCAGTCCCTCCCACCAGGATCGGCAGACGCTGCAAGCGGATCGCCGCATTCATAGCTTCGAGTGCCAGGAGCTGATATTGCGCGACGGAGAAGTGCTCTTTGGGAGGAACGACATCGATGAGAGCATGGGGAACGTCTAGGCGTTCTGACAAGCTGAGTTTCGCGGTGCCGACATCCATCCCCTCGTAGACCTGCATCGAGTCGGCAGAGATGATCGACCCTCCGAAACGACGGGCGATGCCCAGGGCAAGAGCAGTCTTGCCCGTTCCGGTGGC
>NZ_QXIU01000112.1 GCF_003570935.1 Candidatus Cryosericum odellii | reverse complement strand
GAACCGTCCCGAGAATGTTACAGTTTGGAACCGTCCCGAGAATGTTACAGTTTGGAACCGTCCCGAGAAAGTTACAGGGGCATGAGGTGGAGGTCGGGGCTCAGGTCGAAGTCGGCGTCGGTTATAGCGCGGAGCTCGTCGAGGGTGATCTCGGGGGCGATTTCCTTGAGGATCAGCCTGCCGCTCTCGAAGACAAACACGGCGTACTCGGTGACGATCATGTCTGCCTCACCGATGCCGGTGATGGGAAGCGTGCAGCCTTTGACCAGCTTGGGCTTGCCGTTCTTGCTGGTATGTTGCATGGCTATGACGACTTCTCTTGCTCCTGTCACGAGGTCCATCGCCCCGCCGACCCCAAGCTGCTTCCCGTTGGGGATAATCCAGTTGGCAATGTTGGCCTTCTGATCTACTTCGAACGCCCCGATGACCGTGGCATCGACGTGGCCGCCCCGTATCATCCCGAAGGATGCGGCGCTGTCCATGTAGACGCATCCAGGAGTTTCTGTGACGCACGTCCTGCCGGCATTGATCAGGTCATGGTCCATCTGGCCTTCCGGTGCCGCACAGCCGACGCCGAGCATCCCGTTTTCGGCCTGCACGTAGATGTTGGGGCTCGTGACATAGTTGGCCACCATGGTCGGAATGCCAACACCAAGGTTGATGAACAGTCTCCCATTCTGGGCTTCGCTGTCGAAGTGGCGCGCTATCACTGAAGCTATCCGTTCTTTTGCCTGTTGTTCGAGTATTGCCTGCATCTCAGCTCTTCCTCATTGTCAGCACGTCTACATAGATGTGGGGTGTCACTATGGACTCAGGGTCCAGGGACCCCACAGGGACTATCTCTTCGACTTCGGCTATGACGGTGTCTGCCGCCATCGCCATGACAGGATTGAAGTTGCGGGCAGTCTTGTAGTAGACCAGATTACCCAGCTCGTCCGCTTTATAGGCCTTGATCAGCGCCACGTCGGCATGGATGGATTCTTCCAGGACACACGCCCTCCCGGCAAATTCTCTGGTCTCCTTGCCTGCGGCGAGGTCTGTTCCCGCACCGGTCGGTGTGAAGAACGCCGGGATCCCCACTCCGGCGGCTCTGATCGCTTCTGCAAACGTCCCTTGAGGAATCAGTTTCACGGTGATCCGACCTTCGTTGTTGGCGCCCGCCACCTCTGGATTCCAGTTGTAGTAGGTCCCGATCAACGACCGGATCTGGTTGTTGGTGAGCAGCTTGCCAAGGCCCACGCCGGGCGTACCCAAGTCGTTGCTGATGATCGTCAGGTCACCCGTCCCACTTGCTGCAAGTGCCTCGATCAACTCCTCGGGGTATCCGGCCAGGCCAAAGCTCCCGACCATGATGCGTGACCCCGGCTTGACCCTGGCGATTGCGTCCTCGATGCTTCTGTACTTGTCACTAGCCATAGACAGGACCTCCTGCTCTCACACGCACAGATTCTCGAAGATCGTTGACACACCAAGGCCGCCCGCAACGCAGATGGTCGCGAGCCCGTACCTGGTGTTTCTCCGCAACATCTCGTGGATCAGTGTGACCGAGATGCGCGTTCCGGAGCAGCCAAGTGGGTGCCCCAGCGCAATGGCCCCTCCGTTCACGTTGAGGATATCCCGGTTGAAGCTCAACTCCTTGATGACCGCCAGGCTCTGAGCTGCGAACGCTTCGTTGAGCTCGATGAGGCCGATGTCGCCCAGTGACAGTCCTGACCGTTCCAAGGCCTTGCGCGTGGCAGGCACCGGGCCGATGCCCATGAAGACAGGGTTGACACCGGCGATACCTGCTGCCACAAATCTTGCCAGAGGCTTGATCCCCAACTCGACAGCCTTCTCTTCTGACATCACCACGACAGCAGCGGCTCCATCATTTCTGCTGGAGCTGTTGCCGGCCGTTACCGTCCCTCCCGTCTTGAAGACGGCCTTGAGCTTGGCCATCTTCTCGAGGCTCGTATCTCTTCTGGGACCCTCATCGGTGTCGACAAGCACAGTCCCGGCTTTCCCAACGCGTACGCTCACCGGGACGATCTCGTCCTTGAACCGGCCCGCATCGATTGCCGCGACGGCCCTGGCGTGGCTGGCATACGCAAATTCATCCTGTTCTTCCCTGGTGATCCCGTACTTGTCCGCGAGATTCTCAGCCGTCATGCCCATGGTGAAGGTGCCGTAGATATCCTCGGGCTGGGACTTGGGCTGGCTCTCGGTGTTCGGATCGAGCAATTCACCATTCCCAGACTTGTAACCGTAGCGCGCGCTGCGAAAGTAGTAGGGAGCCGTGCTCATGCTCTCGACACCACCAGCCACGATCACGTCACCATACCCCGCCTGGATCTGCCACACGGCATTCAGGATAGCCTGCAAACCCGACGAACACTGCCTGTGGACCGTATACGCGGGGACTTCTTCTGGAAAACCGCCTTCCAGAGCGGCGACTCTGGCGATGTTGGGCGCATCCGTGCTCTGTTTTGCCTGCCCGACGATGATCTCATCCACGATGGATTTCTCGATGCCTGACCTCTTGACGGCTTCCTCCAGGACTGTCCTTGCCAACTCGACGGCCAGAATGTCCCTGAAAACCCCACCCATGTTGCCGACGGGCGTTCTGACTGCGGACGTGATGACAACTGACTTCATTGTTGTTCCCTCCTGTTCAGTTCTTTTCACCCCTCGGGGTAACCAGACAACTGCGCCGACTGGATGTTCAGCTCAGCTGATCGCGGCGAAGATCTGGTCGAGCTTCTGCAGTGTCGCCTCGTAGTCCTGAGCCGAGTGTGCCAATGAGGTGTAAAACGGTTTGTGGGGATGAACATAGATACCCTCGGTCAGGCATGCAAAGTC